>CAZDZU010000153.1:0-4869 GCA_964509995.1 uncultured Eubacteriales bacterium
GTGGGCTCGCCTCAGGTTGAGGCGAGGCCAAGGTTGCTGAGGAAAGGGAGGGGGAGGAAGATCCTTCTCCTCTTTCCTCCTTCTTCCTCATACAACCTGTGACCTCTTTTTTTAAGCCCTTATAATAAAATAGGTTTTGCTGCCCTTCTTCCCTGATATCCATAAATATTTCCTGGGTTCCACTCTGTCTTTAAGAATTTCCTTAAACCTCATCTCCGGGCGCCCTTCGGAGTCTTTCCCCCCGGTGGTAAAAATTTTGTAATCGTATAAATCCTTTTCTGCTATTTCCTGCCATTTTATCAATCAAGTTTCAGCCCGAAAAATTCTGTTTATTTCAATCCGCACCCGGCCGGATATCAGTATAAGGCCATGATGGCAGGCGGATAAGGGGCTGCTTTTTACCCGGCAAGTAATCAGTTCCGATTCAACCCGTAATGTTCTTTCTGGAGGTTCTGGAAAAATTCCTGCCAATCTGGTATTAATAAATCCTGTCAACGGGAACTTAAAGTATTTCTGTGATGATGAGTGCCGTTATGTCTGGCGAAGGCTAAAGAGATGAATTGGACGTCAGAAGATAAGTCCGGGTTGAAACTGAGGTCCGACCTGGAACTTCAACCGATGGAATACCAGGGCCAGAAAGGTCTTCTGGTCAGCGACCGCCTGGGAATCATGCCGGGACCGATTTTTCTTCAGGGAGAAGCCCTGGAAGTCCTTGCCCTCATAAATGGCCGGAGGGAAGCCAGGGATATCCAGATGGAGTTCCTGCGCCGGCGCGGCTACAGCCTGTCGGGGGCCGGGCTGGTCGGGGAGATTCTGGAAAATTTCCGGAAGCTGGGACTGCTGGAGACTCCTGAGTTACTGGAACGCAAGCAAAAATTGATTCAGGATTTTGCTGCCCTTCCAGTAAGAGAGCCGGCTCTGGCCGGGGAGGCTTACCCGGGAAACCGGGAAGAATTGGGAAAATATTTGTCGGAAATCCTGGAGACGGCAAGCCTGCCTCCGGAAATCGAAGAGCTGGTTTCGAAACGCGTTCCGGCGGTGCTGGTGGCTCCACACATTGACCTCCAGCGCGGGCGGAGGCTTTATTCTCTGGCCTATCGCCTGCTGGCCGGAAAGAAATACCGGCAGGTTCTGGTTCTGGGAACAGGCCACATGGTGGAAAACGGAACCATTTCTCTGACTGAAAAAGATTTTTCCACACCGCTCGGGACGGTGAAAACAGATAAAGACCTGGTCAGGGAGCTTAAGAAAGCCGGGGCCGACCTGGTGGCGCCCGACGATTTTGCTCATAAAAAGGAACATTCAATTGAATTTCAGCTTATTTTTCTGCAGTCTCTCCTGGGAAATGATTTCCGGCTGGTCCCGGTTCTTTTCGGGTCTTTTCAGCCCTGGCTGCAGATAGCAGAAAGGGCGGCCGGCATTCCCGGAATGGAGACGTTCCTCACCTGCCTGGCCGCTGCGGCTGAAGAGCCGGGGACTCTGGTGGTGGCCGGCGTGGACCTCTCTCATATCGGGCTCAAGTTCGGACACCAGCAGCGAGCTTCCGAGCTTGGAGGAGCTGCGACCGCCTTTGACCGTGACCTGCTGGAAGCGCTGCTCCGCCAGCAGCCGGACTCTTTCTGGAACCTGATCAAGGCCAGCGGTGACCGGTTCAACGTCTGCGGTTTCCCGGCCCTGGCTTCTCTGCTGGAAATTATTTCTGGTCGAGAGGGTGTTTTCCTCGGTTATGAACTGGCTGCAGAACCGGCGACCGGCTCGGCAGTAAGCTTTGCTTCGGTCGCCTTTTTCTGATTTCAGTTTTTGAAAGCTATCCTGTATAATTCTGCCTGAAAAACATTCCGGAGGATAAGATGACCGATTTCGGCGGAGCCCTGAAGCAATTAGCTGAAGTCAAGAACTATAAGCTGGCCATAGTCGGCGTTCCCTTTGACGAAAAATCGAGCTACCGGCGGGGAGCGGCTTCCGGACCGGAGGCCATCAGACGCGTTTCGACGGGTAAGTGCTATAACCCGGATACCGAACTGGGAGTGGACCTGGCCGAGGATACGGTTCTGGTTGACCTGGGGGATGTTGACACCTCGGGCGACGTGCTCAAAACCTTTGCCGGCATTGAGGAAAAAGTGGGTCGGGTGGTGGCAACCGGGGCGGTGCCCATAATCCTGGGTGGCGACCATTCCATTACCTACCCGGCGGTTAAAGCCGTGGCTGAGAAATATAAGAACCTGGACCTGCTGCACCTGGACGCCCATCCCGATATGTACGAGGACCTGTATGGAGACCGGCTGTCACATGCCTGCCCCCTCGCCAGGATCCTGGAAGACCGGCTGGTTAAGAACCTGGTCCAGGTGGGTATCGGGGCCACCACCCCGGAAATGGAAGCCATGGCCAGGAAGTACCGGGTGCGGACAGTAACTGCCCGGGAATATCCAGAAAAACTCAGGCTGGAATTTAAGAATCCGCTCTATCTCTCGCTGGACCTGGATGTTTTTGACCCGGCTTTTGCCCCGGGCGTTTCTCACCACGAGCCCGGAGGTCTGACTTCGAGGCAGGTTCTCGATTTGATCCAGAACTTAAAGGCCAGGATCGTGGCTTTTGATATCGTGGAACTCAACCCCGGACGCGATGTCTCGGAGATAACGGCCAGTCTGGCTTTTAAGCTGCTAAAAGAAATTGCCGGAAAAATCGTGAGACCCTGAACTAAAAAGGAGGGGATGATGAAAAAATACCTGATTTTGTTGCTGGGAGTGATTGTCGTCGGAATCATAATCTATTCCCTGGGAGCGCAGGAGAAAACCGATTTCGACCGCTACTTTCTGGACGCAACCATGAGAATTGATTATTACCACGCCGGCGATCATCAGGAAGAGCTGGTTACCCTGGATCGGGTTTATAAGCAGGGAGTCTGGGCCGGGCCGGTTAAGAATTTGATTGATCCCTTCCTCAGAGGCCGCTACTGCGCCCGGATTTATGATGCGGCTTCAGGACAGCTTCTCTACGCCCGGGCTTTTGACAGTCTGTTCGGAGAATACAGGACCACGGCTGAAGCCCTGAAGGGCATCAGGAGGACATTTCACGAATCGGTGCTGATTCCATACCCGAAAAACAAAATCGTGTTTACGCTTGAGGCCCGCGACCGGGAAAATAATTTTCATAAAATCTTTTCTGAAGAGATAGACCCGGCCTCAATCTTCATCGTCAGAGAGAAAACCGAGCCCGGGGTAAAGGTTTTTGAGCTGGTTAAGAATGGACCGCCACACGAAAAGGTGGACCTCGTTTTCCTGGCAGAAGGCTATACCGGGGAAGAAGAAGCCAAACTCAAAAAAGACCTGGACCGGCTTGTTCAGGTCTTTTTCAGCCTGGAGCCTTACCGGAGTCTCAAGGATAAGTTCAATATCTATGGTGTCTTTAAGCCTTCGGCCGAGAGCGGTTGCGATGAACCTTCCCACGGACAGTTCAAGCAGACTGCGCTGGGCTGCACCTTTGATTCCTTCGGTTCTGAACGTTACCTGTTGACCGAGGATAACCGCCGGGTTCGTGATATTGCCGCGTCCGCTCCCAGCGACGCCCTGCTGGTCATGGTCAACCACAGCCGTTACGGCGGCGGCGGGATCTACAATCTCTATTGCACCTTCACAACCGACAACCAGTGGTACGAATACCTGATGCTGCACGAGTTCGGGCATTCTTTCACCGGACTGGCCGACGAGTATTACACTTCCCAGGTGGCTTATAACGAATTCTATCCCCGCGGGGTGGAACCGGTTGAACCCAACATCACCGCCCTCCTGAATCCGGCCGGGCTTAAATGGAAGAAACTGACAGCGCCCGGGATTGAAATCCCGACGCCGTGGGAAAAAGAAGAATTTGACCGGATGGATATGGCCTACCAGAAAATCAGAGCGGAAGTTAACGAAAAAATTGCCCGGATGAAAAGGGAGGGAGCTCCGAAAGAAGAAATCGCCAGGCTGGAGGAAGAGAGCGAGCGGCTATCGGCTGAACAGGCCAGGAAGGTTGATGAGTTTCTGGCCAGGAGCCGGTATGCGGGCAAAGTCGGAGCCTATGAAGGAGCCGGTTATGCTTCGACCGGTCTTTACCGCCCGGCAGTGGATTGCATAATGTTCACCAAAGGCAAGAAACCGTACTGTCCGGTCTGCCAGGAAGCGGTGCGGCAGATGATAGAGTTCTATTGCCGCTGATCGCTGCGGATTGATTAATTTCAGCGGAAAAATTAGACCCGGACGGCCGGATAATCAGACCGGTCGCAATTGAGGCTTCATTAATCCCGAAAGGACCTTTCCAGATATTTCCCTGTTGGCATTCCCCAGGACTTAAAAGAACCGCTCCGGCTGAAGAAGGTAGGAAGTCTCAGTGTTTTCGGCGGGTTGAGAGTATCGTTGGCCGGGAGAAGTTTTGAATTTGAATTACGGCCGAAAGCGGACTGTAGAGAGTTGATCATTAAAGCAGCTAAGAGGTAAATAAAATCTTAAAGCCGGAATTTTAGACCGAAAGGATGGAGCTTTCTTCTGTCCCTGGTGGTGATAATAAAACCAATTTTACGAGGCTGCAGTTATAAAATAGACGGAAAGATCCCGGGAAATAAGTGGAGAAAAAGAAAGCATTAAATAACTGACTCTTTCCTGGCAGCCGAGTTTATTTTAGAAATTTCGTCTTCGAGCAGTTTTTAATTAACCGGCCCGGAAGAACGAAGTGAAAACTTTCCGGTCCGGTAACTGCCATCCGGCAATAAATAAGAAAACCCGCGGCGAAAGAAACAGAATGGGAGTCTTAGCTGAAAAATATCTGTCGTGAAGAGATGCGGGCTGTTGTCAGCAAAAGGGGGGTTGATGATGGGAACCAAAAAGGTGGGGG
>CAZDZU010000154.1:0-4868 GCA_964509995.1 uncultured Eubacteriales bacterium
CCTTGAAGTTATAGCGGTAGATTGACTCCAGGGCTTTTTCGATTTTAGCTTTATCGAGAAAACGCCCGATGCCGGCCACCATCGCCAGCCACTGACCGAGAATCTGGTCAGCCAGGCACCCCTGACCATACTGGTATTTTTTCTGAAGAGCCTGGTCATATTTCTGAATGTAATACTCGCCATTCCAGAGCTCAGCTTCATAATTCTTCTTTCCCTTTTCCAGAAGACGGCGGTATTCGGCGGCAGATGCTTTATCGCCCACGGCTTCAGCCATTCTGGCTCCGGCTTCCAGAGCTCCAAGATAGAAACCGCTGAGCATGCTGTTGGGGCCATAGAACTCGATGTCATAGGTGTTGTGCTGCTCCCCCTCGAGGAGTCCGTCGCGGTCCTTATCCCAGCTCACCCAGGCATATTCCAGAGCCTTTTTAGCCTGCGGCCAGTACTTTTTAAGAAAGCTGATATCACCGCAGACCTGCCAGTCGCGGTACAGACAGATTATTCTTCCGAGCTGGCCGTCAGCAGCAGGTTTGAAATTCCAGTAGGCTTTGCCGCGCGGCAGGCTGGTGCGGAAAACCATTTCGCCGTTTTCTCTGACATTGTAAAAGAAGTCGGTCTCCCTGACTGTGCGCTCCAGCTGGGGATAAAGAAAAGCCAGGCTCTGAGCATAATTCCAGACATGCGAACAGTTGAGGGGACAGCACCCCGAGCGGTCGCC
Source organism: uncultured Eubacteriales bacterium (assembly GCA_964509995.1). Taxonomy (GTDB): domain Bacteria; phylum Acidobacteriota; class Aminicenantia; order Aminicenantales; family Saccharicenantaceae; genus Saccharicenans. Next base: position 716 of record CAZDZU010000154.1, read on the forward strand.
GCAGCCTTCAAAGGCAAACAGCCAGCCGTCGTCCAGCCAGAGGCAGGTCGGAGTCCTGATGGTGGCCGCCTGGCTGGAAACAGCCTGCAGAACATAATCTGGCAGGGTGGACGAAAAAAATGCCCGGTGAAAGGCTCTGGTTTTCTGTTCCAGGTCATCAAGATTCTTAAACAGATACTCAGCCGCCTCCCAGGCATTCTTAAATTTCCGGCTGTAATAAGGATGAAAAATCTGGCCCCGCTGCTCACGAACTATGTCAAAATAATTAAGCAGATTGGGATAGTGCCAGCTGATGACAAAGGGCAGGATGACCTCTCCGCCGGGTGGAATGACCGCCCGGAGTCCGAGCGTGCCGACATCGGTTCGGCCATCTGGCGAGGGGCTTTCTTCATCCAGGTTGCTGAGCTGTCCGTCGTCTGAAAAATCGTCCCAGAAAATATGAAGGTCATCCCACCATTCGCCGCGCACCCAGTGGGAAACATATGTCAGGTCGGGCCAGGTGGTGGCCAGCGCCAGCGTTCCGTAAGCTGGGGAGTCAGGCGGGATTTTATTTGAAAAGAAATAGATCCCCGACACACGCCCCTTTATTATTCTATTAACATTCTGCCCGAAAACTGCGTTGAAGAGCGAGTTGAACTCGCCCTGACCGTCAAAGCCTACCGGATTGGCGATCGAGCCAGCCAGAGTGATTTTTATTTCTTTATCGGTGAGGTTTTTCACATGGTACTTAAGCACGGCGAGCGGGAGAGCGGAATTTTCCGGGTCGCCGGGGACAAACGGATTAAAGGCTTCAAGTGTTACCTTCACCGGGAGGTCGGGATCGCTCAATTCAACTTCGGCCAGAGGATACTCCCCGCGGAATACAGCCTGCCTGAAGCGAGGAAGACCCGGCACCCGTTCCCGCGGAATTCCGTGACCTCCGGAATAAGGCGGTTCGAGCCGGGCTTCCAGAACCCGGCTGTGCTTCCGTCCTCCGGCGTCGACGTAAATGGCAAAGAAGGTGAAGGGGAAATTTATTCCCTTGCCAGGGCGGTTGAAGATTTCCCAGTCGCGGAGTTGCCCGCGTCCGCCGAGTGAGATGGTGCCGGTGCCGATCCCACCGAGAGGAAAGGCAATTTCATTGAGCCGGTTGCCCTGATAGACCACCGGCCGACCAATCCTGAAAAGCTCATCTTCGGAATACGGGTATTTTAACGCCGGGCCCGAAGCGTCCGCCTGTTTTGCCCCGGCGGCGAGAGTGCAGAGCATAACCACCGGAATGACGGCTAAGAACATTGTTCCCGGTCGTCTTAAAAGGCTCAGCAATTTCCCGGCTGTTTTCTTTTCTGCGAGCATATGCCCCTCCTTCGAAGTTTTTATCTCATCTCGAAATTAATCCACCTGCCGCCACCAAGTCAAATTGATTATTCTTTCAACGACAGAGAGACAATGGGCAGAATTGCTCTCCAGCTCGGGCCCGGCTGCCCTCGCCTCAAAGAGGCAGGCCCATCTTTGCTTTTTTTGCTTCGGCGATGGCCCCGTCGTATCTCCCCGCGTAATTATAGAGCCCGCCCAGCCAGGCGGTATGGACCCTCTGCGTCCAAGCCAGCTTGTTGGAGCGGCGCGGCACAGTTGATGCAAAACTTCGAATCATCCCTGTTATCGGCCTGGCATTTAGGGCATTTCATGAGGCCACCTCTAATTATACCTTGGGAAGCGGAAGCTTCATCTTCCGCAGAAGCTCCTGGCACCGCGGATCATCGCGGAGAAAGGTTTGCGTAATCCCCGAGCCGCCCCAGTATGGCATGTTGGGATCCCCTATCTCGTAGGCTTTCTCCACCCATTCGATGGCTTTCTCCTTTTCCCCGGCCGCAACATAAGCTTCCGCGTTCATCGTAGGGGCAAAAAAGCTTTGTTGCCAGACCGCGGCCAGGGTGTCCGCCATGGCGAGCATCGTCCCCCGATAGCCGCCCGTTTCGAATCCGCCCGACATGGCTTCGAAGACCGGGGTCAGTTCCAGGACGGAAAAAGCAGCCTTCGCTTCCTTCAACGCCTCATCATGTTGTCCCTTCAAGTTGCGCAACTTACTGGTGTTCTTTTATGCGGCGGGATCATTCGGAGATGTCCTGAACTCTCCTAGACGTCTGGCGATGGCCTTTTCATTCCTGACATTCAGGATCTTCCTTTTTTCACAAGGCAAAAAAATCCTGGCTAACGGATTTCAGAGTTATTATTTACCCCTTACCTCGGAGTATATTGCTGCCATTATGTGATGTCAATAAAAAAATCCGACGGCAGCCATCAGGAAGAATAAATAATTTGATTGGGTCAGGCACTCTATTATATAGTAGATAACAGGAACTCAGGGGAAAAACATGCATCCGGGCAAAGGTCGCTTTCCTTCTGCTCCGAAAGCCCGCCCGACGGCGCTCGGTGAATTTCTGGCCAAGCTGAGGCGGAAACGGATTATTGAAATCCTGACCGGGTTTGTCGGGGGCGGCTGGCTGGTTTATGAAATAATCCACTGGGTCCTGGTGGAACATTATCGCTTCCCTGAAAAGCTGCTGGACATAACGCTTATCATTCTGGTTAGCACACTGTTGGCCACCTTGATCTGGCGCTGGTTCTCCTACCGGACAAAGCCACGGAAATTCAGGCCGGAACTGCTGGCAGTGGCCTTGATTTTCCTTGTGGCCACAGTCCTGGTTTTTAATCAGGTCAGGCATCTGAAAAGTCCGGGCGGCGGGCCCGATGTGCTTTCTCGCTGGAAGAACTCCGTTGCCGTTCTCCCTTTCGTTGATATGAGCCCGCAAAAGGACCAGGAATATTTCTGTGACGGGATGACCGAGGAAATCATAGGTCAGCTCTCCCGCATCAAAGAACTCAAAGTCATCTCTCGCACCTCTGTTGTCCGTTACCGGGATACCCAGAAGTCCATAAGAGAGATCGCCGGGGAGCTGGGGGTAGCCAATATTCTCGAAGGAAGTATCAGAAGAGAGAATGATTTAATTCGGGTCAGCGCTCAGCTCATCGACGCGGCCAGCGGTTTTCATATCTGGGCAGACAAATACGACCGGAAACTGTCCGGCGTCTTTGCCATCCAGGATGAAATCTCTCAGGCCATCGCCACGGCCCTCAAGGTCAGAATCAGTTCGGAAGCCATTAAAGCCCAGAAATCAAGGCGGCCTGACGATATGAAGCTATACGAAACATATCTTCAGGGAATGTATTTCATCAACAGCCGCTATGTGGTGACCTACCGGGAAGAAGATTTTCTCAAGGCGCTGGACTATTTTAATGAGGCCAGAGAAATTGATCCCAATTACGCCCTGACCTACCTCGGACTGGCCTGGGCTTACTGGCACAAATACTCGCTTACCTACTATCAGGAAGACCTGAATCAGGTTGTCCGCTACGGGGAAAAAGCCTATCAGCTTGACCCCTCATATTCCGGCAATAATCTGGCCAAAGGATTCAATCATTTTCTCAGCGGCCAGTATGACCAGGCTTTTGAAAAATACCGGATCGCTTTCAGGGAAGGACCCAACAGTCACATTGTTCTTACCGGGATTGCTTATTCCCTGTCTGAACTTGGACTGTTTGAGACGGCAATTCCTTTATTCTTAAAAAGCATTGAGCTCGCACCGTTCTATATCTTTTCCAGGACCATCCTGGCAACCTGCTACCGGGGGTTGGGAAATTTTGAGAAATCCGAGCTCTACTTAAAAGAGGCTTTTAACTTAAATCCAAGGAATCCGTTTTGTCTGGGCCATCTGGCCAAACACATGATTCAGGTGGGAAGATATGATGAAGCCGAGAAACTGCTAAAAGAGCTTGAAAGCATAGAGCCGGAATTCTGGGTTTTAACTGAGTACAAGGCACAGCTTTATGCGGCTACTGGTGAGAAGGAAAAAGCCCTGTCACTGAATAAGAGCGCTCTGGTCTATGCTCTGCTCGGGTTAAAAGAAGAGGCTGTGCAGGCCATGCAGAAAGAAATTAAAGAAGGCGTTGTTTATCCCTACTTAAGATTAATCAATGACCCGGCTTTCATAAACCTCCGGGGTGAGCCGCAATTTGAGATAATCGTAAACCGGGCGAAACAGGTTCACGAAACCTTCCTGAAAAAATACGGACATTACTTCTGATATCCGATTCTTTCCGCCAAACCTTCGGC
>CAZDZU010000155.1:0-4814 GCA_964509995.1 uncultured Eubacteriales bacterium
GATAAAGACTCAAAAGATAACCTACGGCAAAGGTGGAGCTGTAATTGATCAGAGCGGCCAGATTGGAGAAAGCGAAGGCCCGGTTTCCTCTGAAAAGCGAGGTCTCAAGCACCGGCCGGGGCTGCCGGCTTTCGAAATTGAAAAACAGAATCAAAAGGACTATCCCTGCCGCCGTCAGTCCGAATCCATATCCCGCCGGCAGTCTGGAAAAGCCAAGCATGAAACTCACCAGGGCTGCGCCGTAAATCGCCGAGCCCTTAAAATCAAATCCGGAAAGGGTGACTTCCCCAGCAGCCGATTCCTGCCTGTAAGCTCTGGTCACCAGATAAAGAGCCGCTATCCCCGGAACGAGCGAAAAGAAAAAAATGCTTCGCCAGCCAAGATAATGAACCAGCAGGCCGCCGACTACCGGGCCCAGAGAAAGGCCGGTGTAGGTGGCGGCGGTGTTTATTCCCAGAACCTGTCCTCTGTTTTCAGGCGCGAAGCTCGAGGCCAGAAGGGCGATGCTGGTAGAAAAAATCATCGCCCCGCCAGCACCCTGCACCACCCGGAAGACAATCAAAGCAATCCCGGAAAAAGACAGGCCGCAGAGCAATGTTCCCGCCAGAAAAACGCTGATCCCGGCGATAAAGACCCTCCGGCGGCCCAGGAGGTCAGCCAGTTTGCCAAACGGCACCAGCAAAACGGCCGTGGTCAGAAGATAGGCGGTAACCGTCCAGCCGAGAGTAACAGCACTCAGTTTGAAATCCCTGGCCATCCCGGGCAAAGCCAGGTTCATAGCTGAACCCATGAAGGGCGTAAGAAAAGAGGCCAGAGTCGAGGCCAGCAGAATGAATTTTCTTTCCCGAGTTAATTCCATATTTTCTTTTCCAGGTCCCCGCCAGACATATTCAGATTTTCAAGCATACTATTTTAGCCTTAGCCTTTCAATTCATTGATCCCTGATTATCTATTTGTTTTTAAAGAATCTTCCCCGGCGTTTTGCTCAGCTACGGCTCTAAAAAAGAGGGAGTAATCCTGTTTTCGTGTCGGGTACCAATTATGGCAGCGGGGTGGCACGGCGTGTCTTTTGAGGCTCCGCCCTCTTCATTTTTCAAGCCCCTGGGCTATAATGATTCTGTAAGATTCAACCCGCCTGGAGAAAGGGCCATGATCATAGCGGAATTTTCAATTTTTCCGACTTCCGAAGGCTCTTCTGTGAGCCGCTATGTAAAAGAAGTGATTAAAATCATTGAAAATTCCGGCCTGCGCTCCGAAACCGGAGCCATGTCGACCATTATCGAAGCTCCCGACCTGGCTTCACTCCTCAGGGTGGTCTCGGATTGCCACCAGAAGCTCATCGAAATGGGCGCCCGGCGGATTCACCTCGATCTCAGGATTGACCACCGTCTGGACAGGGAAGCCACCATAGACACCAAACTTAAAGCCGTAGGCAAAAGATAAATTTTAAGAGCTCTTCAGCCCAGAAAAGGAGGGAAAAAATGGTTCACCATAAGGATGAAGGTTTCTCGGCCAACGCCATCAGAATTCTTAAGACCCGCTACTTTATGAAAAATGAAAAGGGCGAACTCCTGGACAAAAAGCCGTCCGACCTCTTTCTCCGGGTAGCCGAATACATTGCCTCGGCCGAAAAAACACCGGCTGAAAGGAAGAAATGGGCCGAGAAATTTTTCCAGGTGATGATGGCTCGCGATTTTCTCCCGAACAGCCCGACCCTTACCGGCGCCGGCCGGGACATGTGCCTGAGCGCCTGTTTTGTCCTCCCGATCGAAGATTCGATGGAATCTATTTTTGACACGGTGAAAAATGCCGCCCTGGTGCACAAGGAAGGCGGCGGAACCGGCTTCGACTTCAGCCAGCTCCGGCCCCGGGGAAGTTTTGTCCACAAAACCCAGGGTGTTGCCTCCGGTCCGGTCTCCTTCCTCAGGGTGATCGATGCCGCCACCGAAGCGGTCAAGCAGGGGGGCACCAGGCGCGGAGCCAACATCGGCATTCTGCGCGTCGACCATCCGGACATTGAAGAATTCATCACCATGAAGCGCGACGGCAAAACCCTCAACAACTTCAACATCTCGGTGGCCATTACCGATGAATTCATGCAGGCCCTCAAGCACGACGGTTACTACTGGCTTTACAATCCCTACCTGAAGAAGAAAACCGTTCGCAAAAAAGCCGGCGATATTTTTAAGTTGATTGTGGACTCAGCCTGGGCTTCGGGCGACCCCGGTTTGATTTTCATAGACCGCATCAACCAGTTTAACCCCACCCGCGAGCTGGGACCCATAACCGCGACCAACCCCTGCGGCGAACAACCGCTCCATCCCTATGAATCCTGCAACCTGGGGTCAATCAACGTGGCCAATTTTTACGACCCCGAAAAGCCGGAGGAATTCGACTGGGAAAGATTTGCCGGCCTGATAGAGGTCGCCGTCCGGTTTCTCGACAACGTGATTGACGTCAATAAATACCCTCTGCCCCAGATTGCCGAGATGACCCGGGCCAACCGCCGCATCGGTCTGGGCATTATGGGCTGGGCTGACCTGCTGCTGAAGAAAAAGCTCCGTTACGACTCGCCCGAAGCTCTGGAGTTTGCCGAAAAGCTGGCTTCCTTTATGAGGGAACAGGCCGACCTCGAAAGCGAAAAACTCGGGGAACTTAAGGGGAGCTTTCCCAACATCAACAAATCAATCTACCGGGGTAAAAAACGCCGCAATGCCACCGTCCTGACCATCGCCCCGACCGGAACCATTTCCCGGCTGGCCGGCTGTTCAAGTTCCATCGAGCCCATTTTTGCCTTTGAATTTGTCAGCAAGATTCTTGACGGCGAACTCCGCGATGTTCATCCACTCTATGAAACCTGGAAAAAAGAGCATCCGGACGAGCCGCTGCCCGATTACTTTGTCACCGCCCACGAGATTCCCTATGAAGGTCATATCAGAATGCAGGCGGCTTTTCAGAAATCGGTTGACAATTCTGTCTCCAAAACCATCAACCTGCCGAATAAAGCCAGCGTTGAAGATGTAGAAAAGGCTTTTCTCCTGGCCTATGAGATGGGAACGAAGGGCATCACCGTTTATCGCGACGGCAGCAAAGCCGAACAGGTGCTTTATGCCGCCGCCGCGGCCAAACCGAAACTTATCCCCCGGGAAAGGCCGGTCAGTCTGCCCTCGAAGACTGACAAAATCAAAACCGGTCTGGGCAACCTTTATGTGACCATAACTTTCCTGAACGACAAACCTTTTGAAGTGTTCACCTCGATCGGCAAAAGCGGTTATTCCACCATGGCTGATGCTGAGGCCATCGGGCGGCTGATTTCGCTGGCGCTCAGAAGTGGAGTCGACCCCAAAGAGGTCATCCTCCAGCTCAAGGGAATTGGCGGAAGCGAGCCCGTATTCACCGAGGGCGGCCTGGTGCAATCGATTCCCGATGCTGTGGCCAAGGTGCTCGAACGTCACCTGGGCGAGGTCAAGGAAAACAACCGGGACCTGCTCCGGGACATCTGTCCCGTCTGCGGAGCGGTTCTCCCCGACGAAAAATGCCCTGTCTGCGCTAACTGTGGCTGGAATAAATGCTCCTGATTGAGCTTACAGTCAGGAACTTATTGCCCGAATTCTGAACTGCCTATAGCCGGGAATTAACCTATCCTCCTATCTTATACTGCCGGATAACGACGCAATTCTTTTCGGTCTCGATGACCATCTGGTAAATTAAACCATCGGATGTAACCAGGACCGGCCTGAACATTTCATGAACCGAGGAAGACAGGGCCATTTTTAGACGATGACGTTCCTGACCGGAAGGGCCCAGCACCACCATTTCGCTGGCTTCACTCTGCTCGTCAAACGTGTGGGCCGCCAGGTAAAGATTTCCTGCCCTGTCCTCCCAGGGCCCATAGACAACCCCCACCGGAAGCTCAAAATTCAGGTCAAAACTTTTCCAGGTCTGAAAATCCTCTTCAGAGCGAGAGAGTCTGACCTGCCTCTCGCCGACTATCTCCATTCTGAGAAACCTTTTCCCGTCAGGGGTGAGCAGCCCGGGCAGTTTTCTGAAATCGGCTGCCTGTTTACCGTCGAGCCCGGCTAGCAGAATAAATCCGTTTTCGACTTCAGCCCACAGTCCCGGCCAGAGCCCTTCAGACCGGCAGTAAATTCCGGTAATCGCCGCAGGTTCTGTAATCTCGGGACGGTTCAGAGAAATTTTTTCTTCCAGCTGGCCGCTGGTATTTATTATGACAACTTCCTCTTTCACCAGGTTATCGAGAAGGGCAACCCGGCCGTCGGGCATGATATCAAGGTCACAGAATGTTTCTCCGGGGATCGGAATCGACCGGAGCTTCCGACCGTCCTTAAAAACCTGAATCCTGGAATTCAGCTGATCCAGAACATAGATCTCTCCGCTGGAGCTGACGGCAAAACTCATCGGCCCTTCCGGACTTGCCTCCTGAGGAGTGAAGACCCCCAGAGCCTCAGGCCCCATGCCTATTCTGGCTCTGGCCGCCTCTTTTACCTGAACTTCGCTGTCGGCCGGTAGCTTCCCCGCAGGCAGGCAACCCATGAAAAACAGATGAAAAGCCAGAAAAAGCCCCAGACTGGACCCGTTAAGCTTCAGAAAAGCGCTTTTGCCCATCTTCCTCTCCGGAATGATTACTAACCCCTGAATTTTTCTTTTTTGATTATAAAACCAACCCCCTGCCTCTTTCAAACTAAATTTCTTGAGGACCGGCTGCGCCTTTCTTCCCTGACGGCAGTCATCAGGCCAGGGTCGTAGGCAGATACATGGTATCCAGGCAGGGGAAAGAGTTTTTGATAGAGGTC
>CAZDZU010000156.1:0-2846 GCA_964509995.1 uncultured Eubacteriales bacterium
AGTGACGGCAGCCGAAGCTTCTAAGACCGGGAAAGTGAAGGAAGACAAACCGGCAGTGGCTAAACCGACAGAGGGCAAGCTGACCGTCAGACTGGATAAAGAAGGAATAAAAGACCGGATAGTAGCTCTGCCGGTCGAAGTGTCCGGCTATTTTGGACTGACTTCGGCTGGGGATAAGCTTTATTATCTGAAAAGGTCGTTCGGCGACCGGCAGACCTCGCTTAAAGTCTATGACCTCAACAAGCTCGAAGAGAAGGACCTGGGCGCCGTTAACGGCTATGTTATTTCCGCCGACCAGAAGAAAATGCTGGTCCAGCAGGGAAGGGACTTTGCCATTATCGACCTGCCGGCCGGTCCGATTAAAATAGAAGATAAACTCAACCTGTCGGGACTGGAAGTCTGGCTGGACCGCAAAGCGGAATGGGCTCAGATTTTTGATGAATGCTGGCGACAGATGAAGGACTTTTTCTATGCCCCCAACATGCATGGAGTCGACTGGGAAAAAGTTAAAGCCCGGTATGAACCGCTGGCTAAAGCGGTCAATCACCGGGCCGACCTGACCTACGTAATCGGGGAGATGATCGGTGAGCTCAACTGTGGCCATACCTATGTTGGCGGCGGCGACCTGCCCAGGGTGGAAAGGATTAATGTGGGCCGCCTGGGGGCAAAGCTCGAGAGGGATAAGTCGGGTTACTATCTGATAAAGAAAATTCTGGCCGGTCAGAACTGGGACCGCAACCTGCGTTCCCCGCTCACTGAAGTCGGGATTGAGGTCAGGGAAGGCGAATTCATCATCGCCGTTAATGGCCGTCCTGTTAATCAGGTTAAAGATATCTATGAGCTTCTGGTCAACACCGCCGGGAAGCAGGTTACTCTTAAGGTTAATTCTCAACCTTCAGAAAAAGGGGCCCGGGAAGTCGTGATTGTGCCGGTTGAGACTGAAAACAGCCTCTATTATTACAACTGGGTCAAGAAGAACATGGACTATGTGGCCAGAGCCACCGGCGGCAGGGTGGCTTATATCCACGTCCCCGACATGGGAGTGACTGGACTCAACGAATTCGTCAAGCATTTCTATCCTCAGGTTGACAGGAAGGCGCTGATCATAGACGTCCGGGGCAACGGCGGCGGCAATGTCTCGCCCATGCTGATTGAAAGACTCTCCCGGCAGGCAGTTATGATGGATATTGCCAGAGGGTCGGTGCCGCGGCCTGACCCCGAGGCCCTGATTCTCGGTCCGAGAGTCTGCCTGATCAATGAATTTTCGGCTTCAGATGGAGATATTTTCCCCTACCGGTTCAAGAGGATGCAGCTCGGAAAACTGATCGGCAAGAGAACCTGGGGCGGGGTGGTCGGCATCCGGGGCACCCTTCCGCTCGTTGACGGTGGTTATCTGAACAAACCGGAGTTTGCCACCTACAGTCTGGAAGGTGAGTGGATCATAGAGGGAGAAGGCGTGGAGCCCGATATCTTTGTCGATAACGACCCGGCAAAGGAATATGAAGGCATAGATGAACAGCTTAACAGGGCCATCGAGCTGATTCTTGAGGAACTTAAGACAAAAGAGCCAAAGCTTCCCCCGGTGCCGCCATATCCAAAGAAATAAGGCCAGCAGCGGAAAATTCCCTTCCGCCAGACAGGCCGAAGCGACTGCCTGGTCAGGGGAAAATCTCGGGAGTTTATGTAAAGCCGAGGATTTATAGGCGGAGAATTCTGGCCGGAATTGATGGGGCGGATGGAATCGCTGCTGAACAAGGCTGGCCATGCAGGTTAGAAGGTTGCAAGAGGCAAAAAAGCAATAAGGACGATGGAAAAAGGAATAAAGAAGGCAGGCCCTTGTTTGGAGGACTTACATTATTTCTTCAGGCTTAATGAATTTTTTGAAAGATTAGCGCGGATTATAATTAAAAATTATGGGTAACGGAGGGATGAAATGAAGAAAGTAGCCATACCGATCCTTTTTATCCTGCTGACTTTTCCTTCATTCTTGGCATCGGGAGCCCGGGAAGTTGAAGCTCGCGGATATGACTTTCTGAAAAAAGCTCTGGGCGAGGTCTCCGAGCAGAATATTACCAGCATAATCAAGACGCTGCAGGCCTTTAAGACCAGGAATCTGCTCTCCGAGGTAAAAGATAAAAATTCCGGCATCGCTTCCGCCCGGGACTGGCTGCTGAGGGAGTTCCAGAAAATACCGGGTCTGGAAGTCGTTGACGACGGCTATTCTCTACCGGCACAGGGCCAGAGGATAGTCAGGGATACCGAGCTCCATAATGTGGTGGCCATCAAAAAGGGTAAAGCCGCCAGAGAAAGAATAATAATAGTCAATGCCCACTACGATACCATCGCTGTCAGTGAGGACGGCCGTTTTCATTACGACGACTTTAACACCACGGCTCCCGGCGCCAACGACGATGCCTCCGGCATTGCCGCCCTTCTGGAAATGGCCAGGATCATCGCCCCGCTGGAGACTGAAGCCACCATTCAGTTCATCGCTTTTTCCGGTGAGGAACAGGGACTGGTGGGCAGCACCCTTTACGCCAGAAAGATGAAGGAACAGGGTCGGAAGGTGGAGGCCGTCCTGACGATGGACATGATCGGCAACGTCAGGGCCGGAAATGGCTACCTGGATTCAACCCGGGTCCGGGTATTCAGCGATGACCCTTCCGATTCGCCCAGCCGGGAATTGGCCCGCTATGTCCGGAAGGTGGCTGAACAGGTTGTTCCTGCCTTTGAAGTGAGCCTGATTTTTCGGGCTGACCGTTTCGGGCGGGGCGGCGACCATACACCCTTTGTTCAGGAAGGTTTTGCCGGCATACGTTTTACCGAAGCCAGAGAAAATTATTCCT
>CAZDZU010000156.1:2856-4794 GCA_964509995.1 uncultured Eubacteriales bacterium
TCGGTGCTGTCTCTGGCCTGTGCTCCGGAAGCTCCGGCGGTGACCAGTGAACGGGGGGCGCCGCTTCTCGGAAGAGGTCGGGGCTATGACGCCGAGCTGCGCTGGAACTGGGAGGGCGATCGGGAGAAGATTGCCGGTTTTAAGGTTTATGTCCGCGATACCAAAGCGCCGTTCTGGGAAAGATGTTATTTTGCCGGCAAGGGAGATTCTTTTCTGCTGGAAAACGTTTCGATAGACGACCTGACTTTTGGCGTTTCAGTACTGGGTGTGAATGGTCTTGAAAGCTTAGTTTCGACCTACCGGATGCCGCCGCGCCGCCGGGCCGAGTATAATTTCAGGGAACTTAAATAGAAAAATCAGTCAGATTCTTGCCTGGATCGGCTTTCTGTTCTGCCGGCGGCGATCGCTGGTTTAAAATCTAAAATTAAGTCCGAGCTGATAGGAACTCGAATCGATATAGGCCTCATCTCTGAGCTTAGCCAGTGGCAGTTTAACCGAACCTTCTATGCTCAGCTTGTTCAGGCTAACACACAGCCCGCAGGTAAGATAATCGTTTATGCTTCCACTGCCGGTATAGATTTTATAAGGATCATGAATATAACCCGCAGCCAGGCGGAGAGTTCTGGATTCAGAGCGAAGTTTCCAGGCATAATCAAAGCCGGCAGAAAATTTAATGTCATCATGGTCTTGTGGCCAATCGTAGAACTGCGTCAGGTCCCAGTCATACATACTCCCCCCGGAAAACTGCTTCCAGTTCCAGTAGGAAATGTCGGAGTAAAGGTTGAGATTTTCTGAAATCTTCACCCGGCTGCTATAAGTTATAGCCAGCGGAAAACGAAGGTAAGTATCAAATTGATTGGTATCAATGATACCCACATCCGGATTCCTTTCTTCACTTGTTCCTTCCACTTTCATCCTGTAGGCAGGCCTTAAAACCAGAGCCAGCGTCAGAGCATCGTTCATCTTCCAGACCAGCCCGAATTGCATATTAAAACCGTTCAGCTCTACCTGCCTGTCGTAATAAACTGAATTGTAGGCAGTGTAAATTATGTGTTTTATTTTTCCGGTTCGATAGTTGAACGAGAGACCGAAGGAAAGATGCTCATTGAGGCGGCGGGAAATTCCAAACTGAAAACCATGCAATTTGCCATTCTGAGTGTGAGAATCGGAATAATAGAGTATTTCAGGTCGGTTGTATTCTTCGATCAGGGAATAGCCTAAGGCGATCCTCCAGTCTCCGCCCTTTAGATTAAGACCGATAAAATCCGGGTTCAGCGTCTGGCGGCTGTAAGTGGTCCAGATGTTCTCATTATTGTAAAAGTTTCCGGTCGAAGCGGCCACGAGCCTACCGGAAACAGCTATTTGAAAATTGTCTGCAAAGCCGAGCAACCCGGGATTCAGCAGATAAGCTTGAGGTCCGGGCTGGCTCAGGATGGTTTCTCCGGCGGCTGTAGCCAGTGGAGAATAAACCCCGAGTTGATTTCGGCTTCCAAGCGAATTGCCATAAGGGTAAAGAGGCTGAGCATTAAGCCGGAGCCCGCTGGAAAGAAGCAGGAAAAAGAATACGAAGCCTGTGATTAAATTCAGAAGAGGCCTTTTCATCTTATACCTCCCTTTTTATCGATTCTAAACAAAGGAGAAATTTTTAGTCAATAGGAAAATTTATACTGTCAATAAACTGAACGTCGGTTAGATTGAAGCTCATGGCCTCAGGGTAAAAATAAATCATATGCGCTTCCGGTATTTTATTTGCCCGGACTCCGTAGTAAAAAGACAGCTTTCTTTTTATCTTTTTCTCATGTGATTATGTGAGAAGATCAGCTACATCTTCTGCTTCTGCCTGAAGCGCCATGAGTTTTCCAGAGGCATGAAGGGAACAAGGATGTCAGGTGCACGCCTGTTAATTGACCACCTGAGGTTTTTATATATCAAGTAAAC
>CAZDZU010000157.1:0-4787 GCA_964509995.1 uncultured Eubacteriales bacterium
ATTATAATCTAACAGATTAAATTTAAGAGCCATCAGATTGAGAAGCTCGAAAGGATAAGCGTATGAGTAAAGGCAACTCCAGCGGTCGATTACTTTCCAGCTACTCGTTGATTAGAAGGAGGGATTTCTTCAAAAGCTGTGGTCGCTGTGCTTTGTTCGCGGCCAGCTGTTTTTGCCCCGGTCTAAAATCTGGTCCCGCCCAGAATGTGGCTCTTCTTGACCTTTCGTCTCTTCCTGTCAGGAAAGAAGCCAGGCTGCGACTGCTCTTTGCCCTCCACCGTCCGGTGCAGGACCGGCCGGACTGGCCAAACCTCGGTTATGACTTCAGACCGGTCATGGAAAAATATGCCTCCATTCTTGAAAAACGCCTGCCTGAATTTACTTTTCTGGTTTCTGCAGCCAGCAGTCAGGAAGAAGCTGTATCAATTCTGGAAGCCGACCGGGAAAAACAAATTGATGGCTATCTGGTGTTTCAGATGAACTGCTGGAACCGGGTGGTGCAGGCCGCGGTCGAGACCGGAAAACCTGTGCTCTACATTGATTTCTTGTACGGCGGCAGTGGCGGTTTTCTGGTATATACAGCAGACCTGATCCGGCAGGATCGAAAAAACTTTGGCTTCATCTGTTCTTCAAATCCGGAACACCTGGTGGCAGCAGCCAGGGTTTTTAAGACAATCCGGACTGAAAATGAGGTCAGCGATTTTTCTGCCCTTATTGAAAAGGTCAGAAAAAATCTGACTCCGGCCCCGGGTTATCTCAGCTGCTATCCCGACCGGGTAAACCTCATTTCCGCGGAAGAGACTTTTTACCGGATGAAACATTCGCCAATTCTTCTTTTCCGCGACCAAAACCGCGGTGAAGATCAGGAGATAGCCGGTATTCCGGTTATAAATCTGCCCTTTGCGGAATTAAACTCAGCCTGGCAACGGGCTGATAGAGAGGAAGCTGCTGCAATAGCTCGTAGCTGGTGGAAACGGGCATCCCTGGTTCAGGGCGTCAGATTTTCAGAACTCGTAAACTCTGCCTCCATGTACCTGGGGATGAGAGAGCTCCTGCATCAGCACCAGGCCCGAGCTATCACCATAAACTGTCTGGGGGGATTTTACGGAGGGCATATCGAGGCTTATCCCTGCCTGGGCTTTTTTGAACTCAACAACCAGGGATTGGTCGGAGCCTGCGAAGCCGACCTGAGGTCAACGGCCACCATGGTAGCTTTCGGGTTGATGACCGGGGGCCGCCCGGGGTATATCTCTGACCCGGTATTGGACATAGCCGGCCGGCAGATCATATATGCGCACTGCGTTGCCTCCAACCGGGTCTTCGGACCCGATGGTCCTTCCAATCCTTTTGAAATCCTGACCCATTCGGAAGACAGACAGGGAGCCTCGGTGCGCTCTCTTATGCCCGCCGGTTATCTGACCACCAGCCTGGAAATTGACGCGAACAAAAAAGCTATCCTGCTGCACCAGGCCAAGGCCGTCGGCAACTCTTTTGATGACCGGGCCTGCCGGACGAAACTGGTAGCCGAGCCCCTGGGGGATTTTGAAAAACTCTTTACTATGTGGGATCGGTGGGGATGGCACCGGGTGACTTTTTACGGAGACCTCAAGAAAGTGGCCTTTGAACTGGCTTCGATCCTGGGTTATTCGGTGGTGGAAGAGACCTGAACCTGGAACCGGCCTCCCTTAAAAATTTTATAGAGCAAGGAGGTTATTGGTGACCAAGAAAAAAGTACTGGCTTTAATGCTGGCAGCCATGCTATCGGTCGGATTAATGCCGGTGAAAGCGCAGCCGAAAAAAGAAAAACTGTCTGCTAACGTCAATCCGGGAGACAGTCTTTCGCCGGCCATAAAATACCGGTCTATCGGGCCTACCAGACAGAGCGGGCGTTTTGTGGACTTTGCCGTACCCCGCCAGAAACCTTTTACTTTTTATGCCGCCACCGCTTCTGGAGGTCTCTGGAAAACGGTCAACAATGGAATTACTTTTGAGCCAATCTTTGACCGGGAAAATGTTTTTTCCATAGGTGATATTGAAGTTGACCCCGCCAACCCGGAGGTCATCTGGGTGGGCACCGGGGAGGCTAACAATTCCCGGTCCACTTACTGGGGTGACGGGGTTTACAAAAGCGTTGATGGGGGTAAAACCTGGAAAAACATGGGCTTAAAAGATTCCCATCACATAGGCAGAATCGTAATCGACCCGGTTAACCCGGATGTGGTCTATGTGGCCGCACTGGGGCACCTTTACTCTGAAAATGAGGATCGAGGGCTGTATAAGACGACGGACGGAGGCCAGACCTGGAAGAAAGTCCTGGAGGTCAAGGTCGATAATCGAACCGTGGGTGTAGTAGATGTGGCCATGGACCCTGAAAATTCCGGCACGCTTTATGCGGCTGCTTACGACCGGTTGCGGAAACCCTGGAATTATCAGCTGGGTGGTCCGGGTAGCGGCATCTACAAGACAACCGACGGGGGCCTCACCTGGAAAAAACTGGAAAACGGCCTGCCAGGAGGGATTCTGGGCAGAATCGGCCTGGCTGTCTATTTGCGGAACCCGAAAATCGTTTATGCCTGTATAGAAAACGCCAACAAACCAGGAATGAGCCCTGAAGACAGGTACAGAGAGATCGTCAGGGGACTGTCCAGCAGCGGTATGATCGATGGTGAGATTTATCGCTCGGATGACGGTGGCGAAAGCTGGAGAAAAATCAGTCCGGATGGCCAGAGCATCGGTGGAGCTCCTGGATATTATTATGGTCAGATCGTAGTTGACCCCAATGATGATAGAGTGGTTTATGTTCTCAGCGTATCTGTCCTTGGCACCAGGGACGGGGGCAAGACCTGGAGTAGACGAGTTTTTAACTTCGGCGGTGATAACCATGCTCTGTGGATTAACCCCGAAAATTCAAACCATATGCTCCTGGGATATGATCACGGAATGGGTATCACTTATGACGGGGGTAAGACCTGGTATCACCCGGATTTTCTTCCTCTGGCTCAATTTTACGCCGTCGGCGTTGACAATTCCTACCCATATCGTGTGGCCGGCGGCACTCAGGACAATGGCTCCCATCTCGGTCCCAGCACCCTAGCCGGGGGGAAGCCAATTCGACTGGAACACTGGTCGACCGTTGGGGGCGGGGACGGTATGTATAACGTTTTTGACTGGAAAACCAGTCGCTATCTTTACAATGAATCTCAGTTCGGAGCCATCCAGAGAATCGACCTTCAGACGGGCGACAGGAAAGGAATCAGATACCAGAGGGAAGACCTGCGCTGGAACTGGTGTGCCCCTATCCTGGTCTCAAAACATAACAGCGACGTTATCTATCATGGAGCAAATATTCTGCTAAAATCTCCCTACCGCGGCGAATACTGGGTTGAAATCAGTCCGGACCTCACCACCAACGATAAGGAGAAGCTTCCCCAGGGCAAGGGAGGAGACGGTAACATTCAGTATTGCACCATTACCACCATCGACGAATCGCCCCTGATGGAAGGTCTGCTCTGGGTGGGGACCGATGATGGACAGGTCTGGATTACCAGGAACGGCGGCAAGAACTGGGAGAAACTGACCGATAAAATTAAGGGGCATCCCGGCTACTGGATAAGCCGTGTTGTTGCCTCCAATTTTAACCCAGGCGTTGCTTACCTGACTGTTACCGGCTTCCGGCACGACGACTTCCGGCCCTATATTTTCAAGACCGAGGATTACGGTCAGACCTGGACTTCCATCTCTGGAAATCTGCCCGAAGGGCCGGTCAATGTTATCCGGGAGGACTATAAAAACCCGGCGCTGCTATTTGTCGGCACCGATTTTGGAGTCTATGTCACTCTGGATGCGGGAAAAAACTGGCATAGACTCAGGGGAAACATGCCAACCCAGCCCGTGCACGACCTGGTTCTGCACCAGAGGGAAAATGATCTGGTGGCGGCCACCCATGGCCGGGGAATATTCATTACCGACATCTCCTGGCTGCAGGAAATGACTCCAGAAATTTTCAACCGGGAGCTTTATCTTTTCACACCAGAGCCAAAAATTAGATGGCTGGATAAGGAAACGAGCCATTCCAGTACCCTGAATTACGACGGCGAAAGTGAACCGCAAGCCGCAGCGATCAATTATTATCTGAAATCAGATATCAGTGGCGAAGTCAAGATAAAGATTTACCAGGGCCAGATGCTGATCAACGAGCTCAGGGGTACAACCAGAGCCGGAATTAATCAGGTTTTCTGGGACCTGACCGCCCGTCGGGAAAGAACCCCGGAAGAAAAAAAACAGGTAGAACAGATGATGGCCAGGATGGCTTCTGCCGGCTACCGGGTCCAGCTCGACCCGGTTTATGTCTACACCCCGATCCGGGAAGGTGAATACAGGGTGGTGGTCGAAGCTGCCGGCAGGCAAGTTTCCGGTTGGGTAAAGGTTCTTCCTGATGTCTGGAATTGAGAAGAATCCTGGCAATTAGTTGAGGACAGATTAGTCAGGACTCTAACCGGGAGCACTGGCTTCTCGATGAGAGCCCTGCCGCTTGCTTGAACAGGAGGAAAAAATGTCTGTTTATACTCCCGCCCAGCTGGAAGAACTGATCAACAAATGGCCGCGGGTCAGACTGACCAGCCTGCCGACACCTCTGTACCGACTGGAAAACCTGGCCGTAGAGCTTGGCCTGAAAGAAGTACTGGTCAAGAGAGACGACCTGACCGGTCTGGCCTTCGGGGGAAACAAATCACGCAAACTGGAATTCATTCTGGCTGACGCCCTGAGCCAGGAAGCCGATACCATCA
>CAZDZU010000158.1:0-4757 GCA_964509995.1 uncultured Eubacteriales bacterium
GCCTGCTGCCCTTACCCCAGACTCATACTCTGGGCGATAATTTTGCTACCAGGACCAGACATCTGGCCGCTCTGGGCCTGGCCCAGCAGACCGACGCTGCGGTGATTGTGGTAAGCGAGCAGACCGGAGATATTTCCCTGGCCTCGAGCGGACAGATTGAAAAGCTATCGGGCAAAGAGGCTCTAAAAATCAGGCTCAACGAATATCTGAGAATAAGATGAAAATGATGATAAAAGAAATCTTCCTCCGAAACTGGCAGTTAAAGGTTCTGGCTCTTTTCCTGGCCCTGATGTTAAGGATAATTCTGATACCTGAAGAGAAGACCTTTGCCGAAAAAAACCTGACCGTTAACCTGGAGCTGGTCAACATTCCGCCCGAGGTGGAGGTGCTCGAACCTCCCGACACCAGCCTGAATCTGAAAATCAGAGCCAGGAAGCGGTTGATCAATGATCTGAGGTCGGAGAACTTTTCAGCCCAGCTGGATATGAGCCGGGCCAGCATCTACCAGCAGGAATACCTGATAGAAGCGGGGATGATCAAGGCCCCGGCGGGAGTCGAAATTGTCAGCTTCAGCCCGGCCTATGTTCATGTCAAACTGGAAAGAACCAAGAAACTGGAGATGGAGGTAGTGCCGACCATAATTGGCCGGCCTCCCGACGGTTACCGGCTGGCCGGAGTGGAGGTAAATCCGACCCGAGTCATGGTAGCCGGGCCGGAAAGCAAAGTCCGGGCACGGGACAAAGTCATTACCAGTCCTATAGACGCTTCAACCCTAACCGCCAGCACCGTGCTGGACGTGGACCTGATTCTTCCCCGTCCCGAGCTCCGGCTGCTCACCCCTTACCCCCGGGCCAGAGTGACCATAAAGATTGAGAAAATTGAATCCAGGACGCCAGGAACCTCAGGAGGTAAACAGCCTGCCGGGCATTCGAATTTTGCCCGGTTTGATTTATAATAACAGCAGGAATCCTCACAGCCTTGCAGCCTCAACACTAACAAAGGAAGAAAGGAAGACATGCCCCAGCTGTTTGGAACCGACGGATTAAGAGCCAGAGCCGGAGAATTTCCGCTGGATGAAAAATCGGTCATAATGCTCGGCCGGGCGCTGGCCCGCCTGCTGATTCACCGCCAGCTCCCGCCCCGAATAGTCACCGGCCGCGACACCCGGGAATCAGGAATCTGGCTGGAAGAATGTCTGATTGCCGGCTTCCTGGACGGAGGCGGCCTGGCGGTCTCGGCCGGAGTCATCACCACTCCGGGAATCTCATACCTGGTCAGAACTCATGATTTCAGCGCCGGCGTGGTCATTTCAGCTTCCCATAATCCATATCTGGACAACGGGATAAAAATTTTCTCTCATCTGGGCACCAAGATCCCCGAGGACTGGGAAGACGAGCTGGAGGGTGAGTTAATCCCGGGACTGCTTCCGGCCGGACCTGTCCGCCGGTGCCGCCCCGAGGTCATCCAGGACCTGAAACAGAATTATCTTGATTTCCTGAGGCAGGCCTGCCCGACCAGACCGCGAAGAAAAATGAAGCTGGTTGTTGACTGCGCCAACGGGGCCAGCTCGGAACTGGCTCCGGCTCTTTTTGGCAGCCTGGGCTTCGAACTGGTTGCCATCAACAGCCTTCCCAACGGCAGGAACATAAATAACGGCTGCGGCTCCCTGCATCCTGAACAGCTGGCAGAAAAAGTTGTAACAGAAAGGGCCGACCTGGGGGTGGCTTTTGACGGAGACGCCGACCGGGCGGTCTGGGTGGATGAGCGGGGCAGGATTCTTAACGGGGACCATACCCTGTTTGTCCAGGCTCTTCACCTCAAAGAAAAAAATACTCTGAAAAAAAATACAGTCGTAGCCACAATCATGAGTAATATGGGCCTGGAAAAGATCCTGGAAGAAAACGGAATCAAACTGCTCCGGACCAGGGTTGGCGATAAATATGTCCTGGACGAAATGCTGAAAGGGGGATATAACCTGGGAGGCGAGCAGTCCGGCCATACCATTTTTCTGGACCAGTCGATAGCCGGCGACGGTCTGCTGACCTCGCTCAAAATGCTGGAAGTCATGCTGGAAAAAGAGAAAAGCCTGGCCGAGCTGGTCAAGGATTTCAGGGAATACCCGCAGGTCCTGCTCAATGTCCGGGTCCGGCAAAAGGTCCCCCTGGCCGAAATACCGGGATACGAGAAGACAGCAGCCGAGGTCCGGGAACGGCTGGGAAATAACGGTCGACTGGAAGTCCGCTATTCCGGAACTGAAATGCTGGCCCGGGTGATGATCGAAGGTCCGGACCAGAGCCAGATCGAAGAGCTGGCCGGCAGACTGGCCAGGGTTATCGACAGCCATTGCGGAGCCGGTAAATAGAGCGGAGCGCGAATTCCGCAAAAGGTCAGGCCGGTTGATGATTATCGTCTGGATTTATGAATAAATAATACCAACGGAGGCTATCATGCATCTTTCAGTGAATATCGACCACATTGCCACCATCAGGCAGGCCAGAAAGGCCAGCGAACCTGAGCCGGTGCTGGCTGCCCTGCTGGCGGAACAGGCCGGAGCTCAGGGCATTGTCTGTCATCTGAGGGGCGACCGCCGCCACATCCAGGAGAGAGACCTGAAGCTGCTCCGTCAAACCGTCAAGACCAAGTTAAATCTGGAGATGGCAGCCACGCCGGAAATGCTGGACATAGCCAGGAAAGTCAAACCGGATGTGGTTTCCCTGGTTCCGGAAAGCCCTAACGAGGTCACCACTCAGGGCGGGCTGGATGTGATCGGGAACAGAAAACACCTGACCTCCTTCATTCAGCAGTTGAAGAGGGCCGGAATCAGGGTCAGCATCTTTGTCGACCCCGAACGGCAGCAGATTGAAGCCTGCCGCCAGGTCGGCGCGGACCTGATTGAAATCAACACCGGGAAATACGCGGACAGCAGAAAAGAAAGGGACCGGCAAAAACACCTGGAGGAAGTCAGGCAGGCAGCCTCCTTTGCCCGTGGCCTGGGTCTGGAAGTTCATGCCGGCCATGGCCTTGATTATCACAATGTCCGGCCGATTGTGGAAATCAAAGAAATAACCGAGCTGAGCATCGGATTCGCCATCGTGGCCAGGGCCGCCATCGTCGGTCTGAGCCAGGCAGTTAAAGAAATGCTGGCCCTGATGGAAAGATGACCCAACCTGTTTACGGAACACCTGTCCCGGCCGCTGGAGCGGATAATTAACAAAATTGCTCTCTGCCGTCGGGCTTTCACCGGGTTAAGCCCGCAGTATGGTCTTCCCGCTCTTATTCTGGCCCGCGCCTGCAGATGGGTCAGTCGGATGAATGGTTTCGCCGTTGAATCGTGAAGGCCAGCCCCGGCTGAAAGATTTATATTTCTCAAACCTCAGGACTGCCTTTTGAGTTTTTGATAGAATATAAGACAGCCTATTTGAAGGCACGGTCATGGAAGACTTGAGAGTAAATTTCAAACGACTGCTCCGGGACCTGGACGAACTGGCAACCATCGGCCGGGACCCGAAGGGCGGAATCTCGCGTCCATCATACAGCCTGCCCGACCTGGAAGCCAGGAAATGGCTGAAGAAGAAGATTGAAGAAGCCGGCCTGGTTTACAGACAGGACGGAGCCGGCAATATTTTCGGCCGCCTGAACGGAGCTCAACCGCTGGTGGTTATGGCCGGCTCCCATCTGGACACCGTTCTGAACGGTGGTCCTTATGACGGCTCGGTCGGAGTTCTGACTGCCCTGGAGTGCCTCCGCAGGTTAAAAGAAAAAAATATTTGCCCGGGGAAGACTCTGGAAGTGGTCTCCTTCACCGATGAGGAGGGCAACCTGGTCGGCGATTTTCTGGGCAGCCGGGCTTTTACCGGACAGCTTCTTCCCGGGCAGCTCGGAACTGCCCGTACCCAGTTCGGTCATTCCCTGCCTGAAATCCTGGAGAAAGCCGGCCTGTCGGTGGACTCGGTGGTCAGGGCGGCGGCGGAAAGGCCTGAACTTGCCTCCTTTCTGGAAATTCACATCGAACAGGGCCAGGTCCTGGAGGAAGAGGGCGTCTCCCTCGGGCTGGTCTCTTCCATTGCCGGGAAACGTTACTACCAGGCAACCTTTGTCGGGCGATCTGGACACGCCGGAACCACTCCCCTCGAGTTAAGACAGGATGCCTTCATTACCCTGTCAGACTTTGCCCTGAGAGTCACCCAGCTGGTAGCCAGAAAGTACTACGGTAACACCATCACCATCGGCCGGGTGCTGCTGAAACCGGGGTCGTTCTCAATCATTCCGGGCGAAGCGGATTTTACCCTTGACCTTAGAAGCCAGGAACCAGAATCCCTGAAGGCCATGGAAGAAGAAGTGCTGGCTCTGGCTTCAGAAATAGCCTCAACCAGAGGACTGAGTTTTTATTACAGAATCGCTGACAGCACCGAGCCAGTAAAAATGAACGAGGGACTCCTCGAGATGTTGAAGGGGCTCTGCCGGAAGCTGGGCTACCAGTACCGGCTTCTGCCCAGCGGAGCCGGACACGATGCCCAGATTCTGTCAGCTATCTGTCCGGCGGCCATGATTTTTATTCCCTCGATTGATGGTATAAGTCATTCGCCGGAGGAAGCCATCAACTTTGAAGACCTGGAAAAGGCAGCCAATCTCCTGCTCCAGGCCCTGATCAGCCTGGCCTCCGGGTAGAGGTCAATCGACCTCTCCGGGACCAAGGAAGACCTTTCTCATTTCTTTCAGGAGGGAACGTCTCTTCTTCTCGGCCAGCATCTTTTCTC
>CAZDZU010000159.1:0-4753 GCA_964509995.1 uncultured Eubacteriales bacterium
TCGATAAAAACTTCCGTTACCCCGATCAGACCCTGGTGCAGCGGGCTCGGCGTCTGGGCGGCGGCGTGGGCGATCGGGGCGCTGCCCAGTCCGGCTTCATTAGACAGGATGCCGCGCCGTGCTCCAAACTGAACGGCGTTCTTTATCGTCGCTCCCAGGAATCCGCCCGTGGCCGCAGCCGGGGTAAAAGCATATTCAAAGATTAACAGGAAAGCTCTCGGCAGAGCGCCGAGGTTATCAATGAGAACGATGATACCGGCTCCAAGATAAAGCACAATCATGGTCGGAACAAGCCTCTCAGCAACTGCCCCTATTCTTTTAATGCCGCCGATGACTACCAGCCCGACGAAGAAAGTTATAACTGCTCCGGTCAGCCAGGGAGAAAGCCCGAACTGAGTCTTGAAGGCCAGGGACATCTGGTTGCTCTGCATCATATTGCCCGTTCCGAAAAGGGAAGCAAAGGCCCCGCAGACAGCGAAGAAACCGGCCAGGAACACCGCAAAGTTAGTCTTATTAAGACCGTTCTTTATGTAATACATCGGTCCGCCGGCGATGGTGCCATCCGGATGTTTTTCACGGTAAAGGACACCCAGGAAAGCTTCAGAGAACTTGGTGCCCATTCCTAAAAAGCCGCAGACCCACATCCAGAAGATGGCTCCGGGCCCTCCCCAGTACAGGGCTGTGGCCACACCGGCTATGTTGCCATTGCCGACGGTGGCGGCCAGGGCGGTGGACACGGCAGCAAAAGGGGAAACATCACCTTCGCCGCTCTTTTTTCGGGAAGCGCGGCTGAACATCACCCTGAAAGCGGTTCCCAGTTTTCTGAACTGAAGGAAGCCGATTCTTATGGTTAAAAGAAGACCGACTCCAAATAAAACGGGGACCATAATGGTCCAGATGTTGGAAGCCGTCCTGTCAAGCCAGCGAGCCAGATTATCGAGAAAAAGTTCCATCGCGAGTGCTCCTGTCTCCTTGAAAATCTATCTGTTATCTAGATCAACTTTTTGCCTGTCTTCAAAACAACTTTTCTTTCTTTAACACACCGGCCGGGAGCTGTCAATTAAAATTAAAAAGTTCTGTCGGATCAAATCGCGACGTGGCAAGCGCAAACACAATAAGATTCCCTTTTTCGATTTTCACGGGTTTCGGTAGATAGAGCTACCGGCCGGTGATCTCTTGCCAGCTATGATTCCGTGATGATAGTTATGACCCTGTTTCCATAATCTTAATCATATTTCACCATCTGCGGAAAAAGGAATCCTCTGGCGGATCCTGTCTTGATATTTGAGGCCAGATCTGCTATCCTTATTTACCAGGTTCTTCTGATATTTAGAAAAGGAGAAGGCCGCTCTTGAAAGAAAACACCTTTGATAGCAAGTTTCGCTTTATCATAGTGGCTGCCCAGAGGGCCAAGCAGCTTCTGAAAGGCGATCGCCCCAAGATCAAATCCAGGCACCGCAACCCGATTCGTATCGCTCAGGAAGAGCTCAAGTCAGGGGCCGTCAGGTACGAAATTCTGCCCTTCAAAAGAGAAGAAGGTCTGGAAGAGGAAGAAGTGCTGCTGACCGAAGCCCTTCCCATCGTGGCCGGCGAATCTGAGGTCGAACCAGAATATGAAGGTCAGGAGATAGGGGAAGTCGAAGAAGAGCTTGAGGAAGAAGAACTCGAAGAATTTGAAGAAGAGGACGAGGGCGGCTTCGACGAAGAAGACAAATAATCCTTCTGTCTTTTTTCTTTTATCATCTGCACATAATCCAGCTTGATGAAATCTTTCCTGGAATAACCCAGTCTGGCCGCCAACCGGACGATATCGCTTCTTTTTCCTTCCAGTTCTATAAAGTTGCCGACCTCGGTTTCGTCCAGACATATTTTTACCCGGTCCCCGCGCAGCAGCATTCTCTTCTTTCGGTACTCAAAGACCGGTCTCAGACCAAGTTTCTGCAGAATTTTCCTGAAATGCCTGAGATTCTTTATTTCGCTCTCGAACTCCTGGCGAACCTTGAAGGACCTGGACTGAAGTGGCTGTCCTTTGAAAGTAAGAAATGCCTTCCGGTCTGTTCTTCTCAGGCGCAGGGCTTGCCGGTCCTTTTCCAGACGGCCGTCAGCGAAATCATAAAGGGCGTTCCGTTCCCGGTACCAGTCCCGGTCTATCCGGCATCCCATATCGAGCAGTTTTTGCCTGACTTCTTTTAGGCTGGAAATCCTGATTTTGACTTCAGTTTCTATCATCTTCAATCTTTTCCTTCATCTTTTTCTCCACAGGACAAAATCAATCAGTTGAAGCAGGGACTGGCGGTAGACCGAGGGCCGCAATCTGGAGACTGCCAACCTGGCTTTCCCGGCCAGAACCTCTGCCTGCCGGAATGTCATCTGAACCGCTCCCGTCTTCTCGATATGTCTTATTAGCTCTGTTCTTATCCGTTCAGTCTTTTTCAATCTTATTTTTTCCAGTTCTGTTTTCATCAGGCGGCCTCCGGCCTGACCGGCATTCCGAAAAGCGTAGATCAGGGGCAGGGTGATCCGCCCTTCTCTCAGGTCGGAGAAAGCCGGCTTGCCGGTCAGCGAGGGCTGGCCCACCAGGTCCAGCAGGTCATCTATAACCTGGAAGGTCAATCCAAGGTTGAACCCGTATTCTTCCAGCAGGGCGGTTTCTTTCGGCGTCGCTTTTCCCAGCAGACAGGCCAGCTGGCAGGTTGTCCGGAAAAGGCTGGCCGTCTTTTTCCCGATTATCTTCAAATAACGGGCCCGGCTGATTTCGAAATTAAAACTTTCGGCCAGTTCTTCAGTCTCGCCTTCTATCATCAGCCGGGCGGTCTCACCCAGCAGTCCGGGAATTTTTCTTTCTTTGAATTCCAGCGACCTGGCGATCGACCGGATGAAGAAAAAATCGCCGAGAAGTAGACTGAAATCAGGGCCAAACCTCCGCAGGGCGGTTTGTTCGCCCCGGCGATACGCCGAGCGGTCAATGATATCGTCATGAATCAGGCTGGCCAGGTGAATGCCTTCAACCGCTGCGGCCAGGAGAACATCCTGGTCGCCCCGGTATCCAAGATGCCCGGTTATCAGCAGCAGAATTCCGGGCCGGATCAGCTTGCCCTGCCTGGAAACAGCCCCTGCGGCCATACGCCGGATGACAGGGGAACTCGGTCCCGGCCAGGACCTCAGGGTCCGGTCAACCCGGCTCAGGCGCCGGCTGACGGGAAAAAAGATTTCCGATAAAGATGGTACTTTTCCTGGAGCAGCTGGAGTTTTCGGGCACACGGTCATTTCTTAAAGATATGCCGGTCAGGCTTTTTCCATCTTAACACCGGCGTCCTGTTTTTTCAATTTAAACAGGTCAAAAAAATTAGTCGTTGTGGCTTCGGCTACTTTTCCCGGCGAAACCCGGTGCAGCTCAGCCAGCCGGCGGGCAGTCGAGACCACAAAAGCCGGCTCATTCCGTCTGTTCGTCTGTTTTTCAGGCTCCGGGGTGAGGTAAGGAGAATCGGTTTCAACCAGCAGGCTGTCCAGGGGCAGGTTTCTGGCTGTCTCCCTGAGGTCGGTTGCCCGGGGATAGGTGAGGATACCCGAAAATGATATCAAAAAGCCGCGCCCGACCATGGCTCGGGCAGTAGCCAGAGATTCGGTATAGCAGTGCAGTATTCCGCGAGAACTGAAACCAGACCCGGGAATCAACTCCAGCAGCTTTTTCTCGGCCAGCCGGCTGTGGATGATAACCGGCAGCTTTAGCTCGGCCGCCAGCTCCAGCTGTAGCCTGAAGGCTTCGACCTGTTTTTCGGGCGGAGAAAAATTGTAGTGAAAATCAAGTCCGATTTCGCCCACCGCCAGGATTTTTTTCTCTCCGGCCAGCCGCCTTATGGTCTCCAGATGTCCGGCCTTGAGCTGGCTGGCCTGATGGGGGTGAACTCCGGCTGCCAGGAATATGCCGGGATAATCCTGCTTTAATTTAAGACCGGCCTTGATACTTTCTGCGGAACACAGGTCCAGCGGGCAGAGTATCCAGTTGACTGAACTTCTGGCAGCCCTTTCCAATACCTGCGACCTGTCGCGTTTGAAGTCGGGCATGTCCAGATGGGCGTGCGAATCAACCAGGTCGATTTTATGATCGGCGTTTACGTTTTGGTCCATCTTATTTCCTGAAGCCTCGGGTTGGCGCAGGGTTTTAATAAAAAAACAGGGAGGAAAGGAACAGACCCTCTCCTCCCTGTTCGATATTAATTGATCACCCGGGATCTGAGTTGAATCGGGGGCAGGGCACCGTTGGAAATAAGCTTGGTCAGAAAGTCAGCCCGGTTAAAGGCTTCGCCCTTGGTTCTCTGAGCATCCTTTTCCAGGTCCAGAATTTCCTGGAGACCGACATAGGGCAGGGCTCCAGAACCAGGATTCAGCACCAGGTAATCCCAATTTCTTTCGGCTTCAGTTTCAGTCTGGAAGCCGGTGACCGTCAGGTATCTCATGAATTGCTCTTTGGTTAGGCCGCCCTGGTGAATGTTCAGGTCCATCTGAAAATCCATGACAGTCTTCAACATTAGTTTCAACTGATTGAGCCTCAATCTGGGGTCATAGTCTCCGTAGCCGGCGTAAATCAGATTCTGCTGGACATAGATGGGCCAGCCCGTAAGAAGCGCCGGGTTGGGGAATAGCCTGGTAATCAAACTGGAGACTTTGCGGGTGGAAACGAACGGAACGAAATTTCCGGGGAAGACTCTCTGGGCAGTCATCAGTTCCAGATAAAAATTATTATACTCCTGTC
>CAZDZU010000160.1:0-4716 GCA_964509995.1 uncultured Eubacteriales bacterium
CCGCCTCCAGATACTGCCCTTACCCTGGATACCATGTCTGTGCCTGAAAGAAAAATTTATTTGACAGGAAATTTTTTTAGCTTTATAAATAAATCAGCGAAAACATTATGGGTATCAAGCGCTGTCCCTACTGCCGGGCTCTGATTTCCGACCGGGATCAGTACTGTAAGAATTGCGGCACCCAGCTGCTTTTCCCCGAGGACGAAGAAATAGAAGAAGAAATCCCGGGAGATAAAATCACTGAAGATGACCGGCAGAGGGAGAGTTCAGAATCCCTGACCGAAGAGCGGCTGGAAGAAGAACTGGAAAAGGAAATTGAACTGGAAGAAGAACCTGACGCTGAACCGGATAAGGAAAAGGAAGAAGAGATAGATAGATCGACAGAAGAGATTATTGCTGAAAAAGATACGGCTCTTCTGGAAGAGTCCGAGATTGAAAGAATTGACTCTTCTGCCCGCAAAAAAGCAAAGTCGAAGAGCCCTTTGTTGACCGGTGAAGAAAAGCCGCTTTTCCCCGGGGGCAAAGAAGCTGAAGCCAGCGAAAAAGAATACCCGGCTCCCCCCAGAACTGAAGATTATCTGGTGGAAAAAATAAAGAAAGAAATTCTATCCGAGAGCGAACCGGAGCCTGAAGAGCCGGCCGAACCCGGACCGGGAGTGGTTACCCGGATAGTGGAAGAGATACAGCGGAAAGAGGCCCAGGAAGAAGCGGCTGAGACTACGCCCGAAGTTCACCCCGGACTGGTCACCCGGATGGTAGAAGAACTGGAGCTGGAGGAGAAAAGGGCGGCGGCCGAATCGTACGAAATAGAAAGCGAGGAGGAAGAGGAGCCTCTGCCTCCCACATTTGAATCAGCCGAGCTGGACAGAATCGGAGCCACGACTGAGCTCGGCAAGAGAGAAGTCGAAGATTTTTTCAGGGTGCTGGAAGAAAAAGAAAAGGAACACCTGAAAGAAAGGGTGAAGACCGCAGCCACAGACACCGGGGAAACGGGTGAGGTCCCTTCCTGGATAAAAGAGGTTAAAACGGCCTCGACCGAATTATTATCCAAGACCGCTGAAAGCGGAGAAGCAGGAACTCCGGAAAAGGTTGAAGCCGAAAGGGATGAGCTCTGGCTGGAGGAGGAGGAAGAAACAGCCACTGAGCCGACCATGGGTTTTCCGGAAAAGCTGACCCGGAGCGGAATAAAGGCGGCCGAAGTCGAGGAAGAAACAATCGGAGAAGAGGACATGGAGCTCGAAGAAGAAGTAGAAATAGAAAGCGGCCGCGGAGATGTTTTCAGGAAAATGCCGGAACCGGCGTCCGGAGAGGCCATTCCCGCGGGCGGTCTTCAGGCCAGCCTGAGCCGAACCCTGCCGCCTCTGGGCTTCAAGAACTTTGTCAAAGCCAAGATATTTGACCTTCTATTCCTGGTTATGTTCTGGCTGGTTTCGATCTGGATAGCAGCCAGGTCGATGCAGACCACCATTTTTAAGCTCTTCGGTCTGGCCGGCAGCGGGCTGCTGCTGTATCTGTTGATCCTTACCTTTTTCTACTTTTTCCTGTTTTACTTCTTCATCGGAGAAACCCTGGGCGACCGCTTATTCCGGGAGAGTGAGGAAGAAGAGAACAGCCTCTGAATTGCGGTCAGTGAGGTGCGGAGCGCTCAGCCCGGGAATGCGCTTTATCTCCTTGAATCAATGTCCTGAAGAAACACGATTTTAAGATGATAAAAAAGTAAATCTTCCATAAGACTCAAAATGCTGGAGAGTACGGGCTGACTAGAAATTAAGGTCTTGCGGCCAGAGTTCCAAGCAAATCTGAGAAAGACTGACAGCCAGGTTCCATTATCTTTGTTCTGAGAGACCAGAATTTGTTGTTAGCCGAAGAGAAGATTGTTACACCCGGAAAGAAGGGGAGATTTTTTTGCCTCTTTTGGCGGCGGAGCGTCTATTCCGCAGCCGGAGTTTCTATCGTTCATAAAGAGGGCCTATAATTATGAAGACGGGATTTTAGCTGGCGATGAAACGGGTAATCAGCGCTTCCAGAAGAACTGACCTGGTAGCTTTCTATCCGGACTGGTTGGCCGGCTGTCTAAATAAACGCCAGGCCGTCTTTTTTCATCATGGGAAAAGATCTGACTTCAAGGTAGACCTCAGCCCCGAAGGGGTACATACCCTGGTTCTCTGGTCCAAAAACTTTCAACCTTTGCTGGAAAATCGTCACGGGCTAAGAGAGGCGATAGCCGATTATTCTCAGGTTTATTTTCATTTCACCATAACCGGCCTGGGGGGATCGTTCATCGAAAAGCTGGCTCCGGATACAGCCGCGGCTCTCAAACAAATTCCCCATTTACTGGAAATAGCCGGACGGCCGGAAAGGATTTCCATCAGGTTCGACCCGATAGTTTTCTGGCGGGAAAGCGGGCTGCTCAAAACAAACCTGGATTTCTTCTCCCTACTGGCCAGGGAAATAAGTCGCCTGGGTATAACGACCGTCCGATTCAGTTTTGCCCAGTGGTACAAGAAAGCCGTAGCCAGAGCCAGAAAAGCGGGGCTTGAATATTATGAGCCGGAGCTGGAAGAAAAGAAACGTGTGGTCAGAAATCTGGTCGAAATTGCCTCTGAATACCGGCTGGAACTCTGGAGTTGCTGTCAGGCGGACCTGGCCGGGATTCCCGGGATAAGGGCTTCGGCCTGCATTGACGGGGAGTTGCTTTCCAGACTCCATCCACAGGGAGAACCGGCCGCAACCAGAAAGGACCCGACTCAGAGAAAAGATTGTCTGTGCACTGAATCGATTGACATAGGCAGCTATACCCAGAGCTGTCCGGCGGCCTGCGTTTACTGCTACGCCAATCCACGACTCAGAACCATTTAGGGCGACAGCCGGCAGATAGAAAGCGGGTGAGGTTCCGGCCCGGCTGTCGGAGACCAATCCAGATAGAGAGAAAGTTATGATACCGATCAATCCTGGCCCCGGTCCTGAACTCATCAATATATGAAGCTTCATTCATATATTGATGAGGCAGGAGTCAATTCCAGTCAGGCAGACAAATCTATGTTCGCTGATTTCCTGAAGGCCAGCCTGATATGGCCAGCCGATTTAATCAGATTCCCAGAGCCAGCCTTTCGGCCAGGGCGGAAGGCAGATTGGCGGTCAGGATCTTTTTCTGGCTTTCCTTCAGGTCATATTCAACCCGGTAGAATTTTATCCGGCGCTGTTCGGCATCATATATAGCATAGGCCGCCTTCGGATTGCGGTCGCGGGGCTGACCAACCGAGCCCGGGTTGACGAGATAACGGGCTCCTTTTTCCAGCTTGATTTCAAAAGGATTTTCCTGAACGAAGATCCCTTCCACGGTCTGGTCTTTTTCTATATAGACAAAGGGAAAATGAGTATGACCGAAAAGGCAGAGCTGGGTATCAAAGTAGCCGAAGGCTTCAACGGCATCGAATTCTCCGAATATGTAATAATCTTCATCGAACGGCGAACCGTGACAGATGGTGATGTTTTTGTGGACGACCACTGGCCCTTTAGCCAGGCCGGTCAGCAGGTGGATGTATTTTTTGGTCAGGGTTTTTCTGGTCCACTGAATGGCGGCGGCGGCAATGGGGTTGAAGGTCTGAATGGAATCCAGGCCGCAAACTGCCTTGTCATGGTTTCCCCGAACCATGACCAGATGCTTCAGCGACTGGACTGTCTGGATGACCTCGTTGGGCGAGGCTCCGTAGCCGACCAGGTCGCCGAGGAAAATATAATGGTCGATTTTTTTCCGGCTGGCGTGTTCCAGCACCGCTTCCAGAGCTTCGAAATTGCCGTGAATGTCTGAAAATATCAGGTAGCGCATCAGTTTTGATTCCTGCAGGAATGAAAAAGGTTTTCGGCGAAGTAGGAGCTCCGGACCAGGGGCCCGGCCACAACCTGTCGGAAACCGATTTCCAGAGCGTAATCCCTCCAGCCGGCGAATTCCTCTGGGGTGTAATAACGGGCCACCGGTACCTGGCCGGGTCCCGGCTGAAGATACTGACCGAGAGTTAGCAGCAGACAGCCCGCTTCCCTGAGGTCATGAAGTGCTCGCTTCAAATCATCGGCTGTTTCGCCCAGCCCGACCATCAGACCGGATTTGGTTGTGGCTCCATATTCTGCGGCTCTTTTCAGGAGACGCAGCGAGCGGAAATAACCGGCTTCCGGGCGGTTAATCCGGGGATAGA
Source organism: uncultured Eubacteriales bacterium (assembly GCA_964509995.1). Lineage (GTDB taxonomy): Bacteria > Acidobacteriota > Aminicenantia > Aminicenantales > Saccharicenantaceae > Saccharicenans. The sequence continues at coordinate 4,194 of CAZDZU010000160.1, forward strand.
GTTCCTGGGTCGTTTCCAGGTTGTGGCTCAGAACATCCGGTCCAGCTTTCAGCACGCTCAACAGCGCGGATTCGTCTCCGCGAAAATCCGGGATGAGGACTTCCACTCTGGTTTCGGGACAGTTTTCCTGGATCAATCTGATGGTCCGGACAAATTGTCCGGCTCCGCCGTCCGGCAGGTCATCTCTGGTGACCGAGGTGATGACCGCGTAGCGCAGGCCCATTTCTCGTACCGCTTCCAGGACGGCTTCTGGCTCTCGCTCGTCAGGAGGCAGAGGACTTCCCTTGGTCACGGCGCAGAAACCGCAATTTCTGGTGCAGACGTTTCCCAGAATGAGAAAAGTGGCTGTCCGCCGCTCCCAGCATTCGCCAATGTTGGGACAGCGGGCGCTCTGGCAGATAGTATTCAGGCCACGGCTTCTTAGAAGTTCAGAAATCTGGAAAAAAGTTTCGCCGGAAGGCAGCCGGACCTTAAGCCAATCGGGCTTTTTTAAATGGTTCAATCCCCTGACTCTTTTTCCAAA
>CAZDZU010000161.1:0-992 GCA_964509995.1 uncultured Eubacteriales bacterium
GAATTGAGGATGAGGATTGAGATGCGTCAGATCGGCGTCCGGGACGAAGCCAAGCTGGTCGGCGGACTGGGAGTGTGCGGCCGTCCGCTGTGCTGTTTTTCCTTCATAAAGAACTTCGAACCCATCACCATACAGAAGGCCAGGAAACAGCAGATTGTGATCAATCCTACCAAAATTTCAGGCCTGTGCGGCCGGTTGATGTGCTGTCTGGCTTTTGAGGAAGAGAGTAAGGGACGCCTGTATATTGAAGATTTAGATAGCGGTCTGATCGAAGATTAGCTGCCTGCTCTTTCTTACTTAGCTGAAATCTTGAACTGTACCCGGCTGGAGACGGCGATCAGCGTTCCATCAGGTCCGAAGGCTTTGACCTGCCAGGAGTACTTTTCTCCTGGAATCATGCTGGCCTTAACTTCATCGGGCAAGGTGATCCGGTTTTCTTTGGTGGTGGCTTTCCACAGGAGCTTGCCGTTGAAGATTGAAATCTGGTAGTCGATGTTTTCACCCAGCTTTTTCCACTCGAACGAAGAGGGAATCTGATTCATATCGATGACCGGGGAAATAAGGGTGATGGAAGAACCACGAACCGTCTCTTCATCGGTCAGGAAGAAATTGGGAGCCGGAGCCTGGTTACGCGGCAGGACGGCAAAAACGATGATCATCACCAGAAGAGCGGTGACTCCGGCGAAAGCCAGCTGCCTGACGGTGAGGAAAGAGGCCACTTCTTTCCTGAGTCCGGCCAGAACCGAGGAACGAACTTCTTCTCTTTCTTCCAGCAGGGCAGGGTTGTTCTTGATGGTCCGGATGATGACGTCTCTTTCCTGGAGCTTCTCGAAGCAGGAAGAACAATTAAAATAATGTTCTTCAAATGCTTCTCTATCCCCTTCGCTAAGTCTGTTGAGCAGGTACCCATCAATCAGGTCTTCAAACTTACATTTGCTCATTTTAATCCGCCTTCCCTTTACTTCACCCTTTTAGTCGCCGGAATCAGCCAA
>CAZDZU010000161.1:1002-4704 GCA_964509995.1 uncultured Eubacteriales bacterium
ACTAAGTTCTTGAAAATAATATAAATATAGAACTTCCCGGTATTTCGGCTTGAGCTTGGACAGGGCTCTTTTTACCTTTTCGGACATCTCGGCCACTTCCAGGGTTTCCTGGGGGTCGGGGAAAGGAGCCGGCTCGGGTGCGTATTTCATGACTTTTGTCTTCTCTCTTATATAGTCGATTATCCGGCGGGAAGTTATGGTATAAACAAAGGTTCCGAGAGAAGATTCGCCCCTGAATTCTCCGCTCTGGAGTTTCTCCAGCACTTGAGCCAGTATTTCCGAAACCAGGTCTTCGCAATCAGTATTCATGGCCCCCAGAGCCTTCCGGACGCGGAAGGCAATGATCGGCCGGTAGCGGACCATCAGCTCCTGGATATCTTCGTCAACTCTGGGTCGCATGTCTTAACCTGGCTGCTTCCTTTAACCATAAATTCAGCAGTTTTTAGAAAAAATATCATATCTTCCACTCATTTTTCAATTTTTTCTTTACGGAGGCGACTAATTTTTTGCCCCTTAGGGAAGCGGAGGGCGCATGACACCATCGGCCAAGACTGAAAAAATAAAGTTTTTCCAGACAGAAGAATCGTTCTGTCGTTACCTGGAAGCTCTGGCCCGCAGCCGGGGATACGTTCTGGTAGAGACCTCTCCTCTGGTCAAGACCAGGGCCGAAACTGCCTCCCGCGCGAGCAATCTCCAGGGGCAGGCAGAAAGGGTCAGGTGATGAAAGAAGACCGCCTGAAGAAACTGGCCATGGCCGACGCGGACGAAAAAAAGAACAAGAACAGGTATGTGGCCGCCGTCCAGGAAAATTACAGGGTTAAGGTCTTTGACCTCAGCTGGCTCAAAACCAACTGGGATATTCAGGGCTGGGGCCAGGTGGCATCAGCTCTGATGCACTCTCCTTACAGTTCGCCCTATGCTCTGTCCAAGATTGAAGCCTTTCTCAAGGCCAGCCGGATACTGGACCGGCTGGAAAACGCCATTCGTCAGGAAGAATTAGTTCGCATTCCGGGACTGAAAAATCTTTCCAATGAAAGACGTTTCTTTAATTCAGAATTGATTTATTTTCTGGCCGCTACCGACAGCCGGGAGGAAAGTCTCGGCCATTCGCGTTTCGTAGCTGCCTATACCGTGTTGCTTGCCCAGAGCGCCGGAGTAACCGGCCGTCGGGCGCTGCTGGACATAGAACGGGGGGCACTGCTCCACGACCTGGGTAAAGTCGGGATTCCAGAAGATATCCTGCAGAAAAAGGGCCCGCTGAGCGACGAAGAAATGGAAATAATCAAGTACCATCCGCTGATCGGTTTTGCTATGATTGAAGAATTCAGCTTTCTCCAGGGTGCGGCCGAGATTGTTCTCTTCCACCATGAGAGGTTTGATGGAACCGGCTACCCCTTCGGGCTTCAGGGAGAAGAAATTCCGTTGAGTGCCAGACTCTTTTCGCTGGCCGATACCATAGATGCCATCACCTCAGACCGGCCCTACCGGCGGTGTCGCGGTTTAGAAGTAACCCTGGAAATTCCACCCGACAGGTGGAGAAAAGTTAAAGAGAAAGTTCTGAATTCCCTTCACCAGCCGGCTGTCAATTAGCTGGACTGCTCCCCTTTTTCTCTTCAGCCCTTGTCTTCCGGAACTCTGGTTTTCTGTTTGTCCTTGAAATATGTCTTGGGGTCAACCAGAATTTCCCGGGGCTTGGCTCCTTCAGAAGGACCGATGATTCCTTCCTGCTCCATCTGGTCGATGATCCGTGAAGCCCGGGCATAGCCCAGTTTCAATTTTCGCTGCAGATAGGAGGCGGATGCCTGTCCGGTGGCCAGCACCAGCTCCACCGCCCGGTCAAACAGCTCGTCCTTTTCTCCCAGGTCGCCTTCGAGCGTCAGGTCTCCGGTTCTTCTCAGAATCTGCATGATCCGGTCGTCAAATTCGGGCTGACCCTGATCCCTCACAAACTTGACCAGACGCTGAACCTCGGGAATGGACACATAGGCGCAGTGCAAGCGGATGATGCGCGGATAATTGGGCGGCATGAACAGCATATCTCCCAGGCCAAGGAGTTTTTCCGCGCCAACGGTATCGATGATAACCCGCGAGTCTATCTTGGACGGCACCTTGAAGGCGATCCGGCTGTTGAAATTGTTCTTAATGGTGCCGGTGATGACGTCAATTGAAGGCCGCTGGGTGGCCATCACCAGATGAATGCCTACGGCCCGGGCCAGCTGGGCCAGGCGCCCGATGCAGTATTCGACATCCTGAGGGCTGGTCATCATCAGTTCGGCCAGCTCGTCGATGATGATGACGATATAGGGAAGTGGTTTTAACCTGGCCTTTTCTTCCTCGCTCAGCTTGCCCTTTTTCTGGTCGAGCAGAGACCTGACCTGCTGGTTGTACTGTTCAATGTTCCGGACCTTCATCTGACCGAGCTGCCGCAACCTCTCTTCCATTTTCTTCACGGCGTCCATCAGGATGATGCCGGCCTTCTTGGAATCGTTGACCACCGGAGCCAGAAGATGGGGGATGCCGTCATACAGGGTGAATTCCAGGCGCTTGGGGTCGATCAGGATCAGCTTGACTTCATCCGGGGTTGCTTTGTAAAGGATGCTGGCGATCAGGGCGTTGAGGGCCACGCTCTTCCCGGTGCCGGTGGCTCCGGCGATCAGCAGATGGGGCATGATGGCCAGGTCGGTGATGTAAACGTCGCCGTGGACAGTCTTGCCCAGGGCGAAGGTCAGCTTGGAAGCTGAATTCTGAAATTTTTCCGACTGGATTATGTCCCGCAGTTTTATTATTTCTCGTTTGTTGTTTGGAATTTCAATTCCCAGGGATGATTTTCCGGGGATGCGCTGGATACGGACAGCTTCTGCTTCCAGTGCCAGCGACAGTTCTTCGCTCAGACTGGCCACCTGACTGACCTTGATTCCGGCGTCCGGAAAGTATTCATAGGTGGTGATGACCGGTCCCGGATGATATTCGCGGACCTCACCCGAAACCTTGAATTCCAGCAGCTTCTCCTCTATCCTCCGTTTCTTTTCGAACAGTTCGTCGCGGTCAATTTTTTCGGTGGGTTTGCCCGGGTCGAGGAGACTGAAGGGAGGGAACCGGTAATCGCCGGATTTCCTCAGGTCGGGCAGGAGCATCTTTTCCCCGCCCGGCTCTTCTCTCTTCCTGGCGACGGTGGGCTTTTCTGCTGGCTTCTGGGGTCTGGCTTCTTCAACCGGACGGAGCTCCCGGGCCGGTACTTCCGGTCTGATTTCTTTTTCTCCGGCTGCCGAACGAGAAGCTGCTAATTGTTGCCCGACCTGTTTTTCTTCAGTCTTCTTTTTAAGCTTTTCCTGTTTCCGTTCCTGTCGGTATTGGGTGATCCGGATATTGACCCGGTCGGTGGTGTTGCGGAAAAGTCTGGTGAAAAAACCCACAGTTCTGGCCAGGCTCCATTGAGTGGTGAAAATCAAAAGCAGTGCCAGAAGACAAAGGAGAAAAATAAAAGAGCCGGTGTGATTTAGATAGCGGACAAAAAAATTGCTGATTAATTCACCCAGCAGGCCGCCGGCCGGAAAATCTTTCCCCTGCCAGGGAGCCCTCTCCAGGGCGAGATTCAGGAGGGGAGCAAGCACCAGAAGATAAAGCAGACCACTCAGACTGCGTCTCAAGAGCCGGCCGGATTGCCCGGGAAACAGGCTCCTGATTCCCAGGTAACCCAGAGCC
>CAZDZU010000162.1:0-4691 GCA_964509995.1 uncultured Eubacteriales bacterium
GGCGAAAAGAGCCAGGTTCTTCTCGGAAAGATCCTGGCCAGCCCGGTCAACCTGCTGCTCCTGGACGAGCCCACCAACCATCTGGACCTGGAATCCTGTGATGCCTTGCTCGCGGCCCTGGATAATTTTGATGGAGCGGTGGTCATGGTTACCCACAATGAAATGTTTCTCCGAGCCCTGGCTGAACGGCTGATTGTTTTTCAGGACAATAAAATTACGGTGTTTGAGGGTGATTATGAGAGCTTCCTGAAGAAAGTTGGCTGGAATGAGGAGAGGAACGAGGCTGGCGAACAGAAACTGACCGGAGCCAGGCCCGCTGCTGACACCATTTCCGGGCAGGTGGACAGGAGCGGCAAAAATAAGAATGGGGACAGTGCGAGTTTCCAGGATGCCTCTTTTAAGTTCAAGCTCTCTCCCCGCGAACTTCGAAAACTAAGGTCGGAAGTGATCATCGAAAAGTCAAGGGTCCTCAAACCGCTGGAAGAAAGAGTACTCCAGCTGGAAAGACAGATTGAAGAGACCGAACAGCGGGTAAATCAACTGACTCAGGACATCATCGCCGCCTCGGTTGACGGCCGCGGCCAGGAGGTGGTCCGTCTTTCCAGGGAACTTGATTCCGGACGGAAGAGTCTGGATTCCCTGTACGAAGAGTACACCCAGGTCTACCAGGAATATGAAGAAAAGAGCCAGAGTTTTGAGCGCCGTCTGCAGGAAATCGAAAGGCTTTCGTCCTGAGTTTCGACCCGGGCGGTCTTTTATTTTTCCCGGAGTTAAGTATAATTAAGAACCTGAAATAATTCCCGTAAGCTGAAGGAACAGGGCGGGACTGCGCCTGCCGGTAACGGAGACAGGAGAGGCATGAAGTCGTTGAGAATGGAGAGCGAGAATATCAGGCCTGAAGCTGCCGGGATGAGGAGTCAGAAAGTCAGAAAGGCTTCCTTCTCCAATCGGGTGCTTCTGGCGATAGTGATTCTGTTGACTGCATTTCTTTTTTTTACCTCTTGCCAGCAGCGCCGGAGCGGCCACAGCCTGGTGGTGGCCGGTTCGACCAGCATCCAGCCCTTTGCCGATAAGTGGGCCGAAGTCTTTATGGAAAAGCGGCCGGGCGAGACGGTGGATGTGCAGGGCGGCGGTTCGAGCGCCGGCATTCAGGCCGTAAGGACTGGTGCTGCCCATATCGGCATGTCTTCGAGAGAACTCAAAGGTGAGGAGAAGGAACTCTACCAGATAGAAGTGGCCCATGACGGGCTGGCCATCATTGTCCATCCAGCCAATCCCCTTGAGAATCTGACCACAGAACAGGTCAAGAGCATCTTTCTGGGTGAAATAACAAGCTGGGAAACCCTCAACGGCCAGAGAAAAGCCATAACTGTTGTCGTCCGGGAAGAGGGCTCGGGGACGCGTGGTGCCTTCCAGGAACTGGTCATGGGAAAATCAAGGATAACCAAAAAGGCCATAGTTCAGGATTCAAACGGGACAGTAAGAGAAATCATCAGCCGCGACCCCAACGCCATCGGGTTTATTTCCCTGGGCCTGGTCAATGAATCGGTAAAAGCCCTGGCCCTCAACGGAATTAAGCCCACGGAAGAGGCCATTCTGAAGAAAGAATACAAGCTGGTCCGGCCATTTCTGTTCTTGACCAGGGAGGCTCCCTCCGGACTGGCCAAAGAATTCATAGATTTTATCCTGTCTGAAGAAATCCAGGAACTGGTTCATAAAGAAGGCTTGATACCCGTAAGAAGGGGCGCCGGGACGGAGGGCATCCGATGACCAGACTGGAGAGAAACGACCGGCTGGTCAGGCTGAGCCTGTTGATGATTGCTCTGTCTGCGATTTCCGTTCTGGCCATCATCACCGTGTTTATCTTCGAACAGGGCACGCCCATCATGTTCAGATACGGGTTTAAGAGCTTTCTGCTGGGACAGGACTGGTATCCGTCGGAAAAAAGCTTTGGCCTGCTGCCGATGATTGTCGGCTCGCTTATGGTAACCTTCGGGGCCCTGGTCATCGGAGTTCCGCTGGGACTGGCCAGTGCCATCTTTCTGACCGAATTCTCCGACCGCCGGCTGATCAGAATTCTTAAACCGGTGATTGAACTTCTGGCCGGCATTCCCTCGGTGGTCTATGGCTTTATCGGGTTAATGTTCCTGGTGCCATTTATCAGGGATAATTTCGGAGGCCCTGGACTGTCGGTGCTGGCGGCTTCGGTTATCCTGGGAATCATGATTTTGCCGACGGTCATCAGTATTGCCATCGATTCCATCCGGGCGGTTCCTGATACCTACCGTGAAGGCTCGATCGCTCTGGGGGCAACCAGATGGCAGACTGTGCGGATGGTGGTATTGCCGGCGGCCCGTTCCGGTATAATTGCCGGCATCATTCTGGGTATGGGTCGGGCCATCGGCGAAACCATGGCCGTCATCATGGTGGCCGGGAATGCGGCCGACATTCCGGGCTCGATTCTGGCTCCGGTTCGCACCCTGACCTCCAACATAGCTCTGGAAATGGCTTACGCCAGCGGAGAACACCGCGAAGCCCTGTTCGCTACCGGGGTGATCCTGTTTGTCATCATCATGATTCTTAACACCATCGCCAACGTAACATCTACCAGGCAGAGAAAGAAGTGAGGAGCTGAAGATGGGCAGTCAACTGAGATTGAAGCCAAGAGTGGAGCAGAAAGTCGTTCAGCTCGTTATGATTTTTTTGACTTCGATAGCCGTTCTGGTGCTGGTCTTTATTCTGGTGGTGATACTCAAAAATGGACTGCCCCAGCTCAGCCTGGAATTTCTTACCAGGAACCCGGCCGACATGGGCCGGGAAGGCGGGATACTGTCAACCATTGTAGCCACCATCTTCCTGACCTTAATTGCTCTGCTGGTAGCCACCCCGCTGGGCGTGGGGACAGCCATTTACCTTACAGAATATACCGTCGAGAGCCGGGTCACCAGGATTATCCGTTTTGGAGCCGAGTGCCTGGCCGGAATTCCCTCCATCATATTCGGCCTGTTCGGATTCATTCTCTTTGTCAATAAACTCAAGTTCGGCTGGTCGATTCTCAGCGGCGGCCTGACTCTGGCCTTCATGGTTCTGCCGACCATAATCAGGACCAGTGAAGAAGCCATAAAGTCGGTGCCGCCGGCCTACCGGCTGGTGAGCTTTTCACTGGGCAGCAGCCGCTGGCAGACGGTCACCAGGGTGATTCTGCCCTCGGCCATTCCCGGCATCGTGACCGGAGTGATACTGAGCATCGGTCGGAGTATAGGTGAAACGGCGGCTGTAATTTTTACCGCCGGTTCGGCTCTGCGAATGCCGACCTCACTGTTTTCGTCTTCGAGGACGATGTCGGTCCATTTTTACATTCTGGCCAAAGAAGGAGTCTCCATGCCCAAGGCTTATGGCACCGCGGCGGTGCTGGTCATATCCATTCTGATCATCAACATCGCAACTTATTATCTGATGGAAAAATACATAAGACGGAAATCATAAATCATGAAGCAGAGAGGCATTCTGGTCAGGGATTTCAGCCATTATTATGGTCAGACCCGCAGTCTTAACAATATCAACCTGGATGTTTACCGCCATGAAATCCTGGGTATCATCGGGCCGGCCCGGAGCGGCAAATCAACCTTTCTGGCCTGCCTCAACCGGCTGAACGACCTGATCCCGGGCTCACGGGTGGAGGGGAAGATACTGGTCGATGACCAGGACATCTACGGGGCGGAAGTCGACGTGGTGGCTTTGAGAAGAAAGCTGGGCATGGTTTTCGCAACCCCGGTGCCGCTGCCGCTGACCATCTATGAGAACATTGTGTTTGGAGTCCGTCTGCTGGGAAACCATAACCGCAGGGAACTGGACCTGATTGTGGAGGATTCGCTGCAGAAGGCCGGCCTGTGGAATGAAGTCAAAGACCGCCTTAACAGCAGCGCCCTGAAGCTCTCGGGAGGGCAACAGCAGAGGCTGTGCATCGCCCGGGTGCTGGCGCTGAAGCCCGAGTACATAATGCTGGACGAACCCACATCCGGCCTGGACCCTATTTCCACCATGAAGATTGAGGACTCCCTGCGAGCTCTTAGGCAGAATTACACCATAATCCTGGTGACCAATAACACCAAGCAGGCGGCCAGGGTAGCCGACCGGACGGCTTTTTTCCTGATGGGGGAGCTGGTGGAGATTGACGAAACCCCGGTAGTCTTTACCAGGCCGTCTGATAAACGGACAGAAGCTTATCTTGAAGGAAAGTTCGGATGAGAAAGGCTGTAGAGAATCCCGGGAAAGCTGGAAAAGAATTGCTAACTTCCAGAATGGCTTTGTTTGATGATTTAAGACAATTTTAATCAGGATGTTAAAAAAAATTAACAGAAGATGAATATGAAAATAGAGGTTGAGTTTTTATGACTGGAAACAACAGACCGGGGAAAACCGGGCAGATTCTTGGCGGTGCGTCGCCGGGCAGGCTCTGTAAACCGGTTCTGGCCGGGCCAGAGAAAACAGACTGCTCTTTATCTGTCGGGTCTGCGCTCCGGCGGCAATGGCAGACAGAAAGCGAGGAAGGCTGAGTCATGACAGCAGCCATAAGAAATATAATAGAAGTCAGGAATCTTAACGTCTTTTATGAAAAATTCCAGGCATTGAAAAATATCAATCTTGATATTCAGGTGAACCGTATTACCGCCCTGATCGGTCCTTCCGGT
>CAZDZU010000163.1:0-4670 GCA_964509995.1 uncultured Eubacteriales bacterium
TTTTATTATTTACTTTCATAATCTCCATGCTGTCCATAGCTGGCACCCTTGCAATGACTTTTCCAGATTTTACCAGAACTCGCTATTTTTTTCAGCAACAACCTGTTGACGGCGGCGGTTGAATTTCCTCCCGGGTTAATGGTAGAAAATAGAGAGGAGAGAATATGAAACCAGCCAGCAATTTTCAAGAACTTAAACCAGAGCAACTCTACTGGCGCTGTTCGCCAGAAGCCATCGCCTACGAGACGACCGACAGCTGCCCGGCCTGTAAGGACATCATCGGACAGGACCGGGCCCTGGAATCCCTGAAAACCGGCCTGGAGATCAAGACCCGGGGCTATAACATTTTTATAACCGGCATGGTCGGTACCGGTCGCACCACGACCATCAAACAATTCCTGGAAAAAATCCGGACTGCCGGAGATATTCCCGACGACCTGCTCTATGTTAACAATTTCAGCAAACCAGACGAACCGGTCCTGTTGAGCCTGCCGGCCGGCAGCGGCCGGCTCCTGAGCGAGGGTATGGAAAAGCTCATAACCATGCTGAGGACAAACATTCCCGAGCTTCTGAAAAGCCAGTATTTCCAGGAAAGAAAGCAGGCCATGCTGGAAAGCCAGCAGCGAAAACAGAGAGAAATCCTGCAGAAATTCGATGAACTGGTGGCGGCTGAGGGCTTTACCGTTATTCAGGTGCCGATGGGTATTTTTACCAGACCCGACCTGATTCCGGTGGTCGAGGGGCAGCCCACACCTTTCAACAAGCTGGAGGCGCTGGTCCGGGAAGAAAAGATGACCCGACAGCAGCTGGACGAGCTCAGGAAGAAATACGAACAGCTGACCGAACAGCTGGAAAAACTGATCGCCGTTCTAAAGGAAATAGATGAAGAAACTCAAAGCCGGCTGAAAAACCTGGAGATTGAAGCCTGCACCCCGCTGATCAAAGGGGGACTGAACGACCTGCGGGAGAAACTCCCCCTGCCGGCCGTCCAGAAATACCTGGATGAGGTCGAGAAAAACCTGACCCTCGACCTGGAGTTGTTCAAATCAGCGGCCAAGGAAGAACCGGAAAAAGAAATCGGGCTCGACCCTTACCTTTCTTACCGGGTAAACCTCCTGGTTGATAATGCCGAAACCAAAGGAGCCCCGGTGGTAATGGAAATCTCTCCCAGTTACCCCAACCTTTTCGGCACCATTGAGTACTCTTACAGCCGCTTTGGCGTGGCTCAGACTGATTTCACCAAAATCAAGGCTGGTTCCTTCCTCAAGGCCAACGGAGGTTATCTGGTGCTCAACGCCCTGGATGTGCTGACCGAGCCGGGAGTCTGGCCAACCCTTCTCCGGACACTCCGTTACCAGACTTTTGAGATTCAAAACCCCATTTCCATTTTTGCCGTTTCCACCGCCAGGCTGAAGCCGGAGCCAATCAAGTGCCGGGTGAAGGTGATCATGATCGGCGATGATTATATCTACAACCTGCTATATTTTTACGACGAGGACTTCAAGAAGATTTTCAAGGTCAAGGTCGAGTTCGACTCCGAAATGGAAAATAACAAAAAGACCATTAACGATTACGTCCGCTTCATAAAAAAAATCTGCGCCGAAGAGAATCTGAGACCGGTCGACAGGGAAGGTATAGCGGCCATTGTGGAATTCGGAGTCAGGCTGTCCGGCCGGCAGAAAAAACTGTCCACCCGCTTCCATCTGATCGCTGACGTGATCAGAGAAGCCGACTACTGGGCAAAACACCGGGGGAAAGAACTGATTTCCAGAGCCGAAGTCAAAAAAGCCATCGAGGAAAGAATCGAGAGAGTCAATCTGATAGAAAGAAAAATTCAGGAGCTGATTGAAGAAGGAACGATTCTGATTGATACCGAAGGTGGGGCAGTCGGCCAGGTCAACGGTCTGGCTGTCTATGACACCGGAGAGCTGACCTTCGGCAAGCCAACGCGCATTACTGCCCGAACCTCCGCCGGGAGAGCCGGAATCATTAATATCGAGCGCGAAGCCGACCTCAGCGGCCGCACCCATAACAAGGGAGTCTTGATTCTGAGCGGTTATCTGCGCGGCAAATACGCCCAGAACAAACCTTTTGCCCTGTCAGCCAGTATTGCTTTTGAGCAATCCTATTCAGGAGTGGATGGAGACAGCGCTTCGGCGGCCGAGGTCTTTGCCATTCTATCCAGTCTGTCGGGATTGCCGTTGAGACAGGATATCGCCGTAACCGGTTCCATTAACCAGAAGGGGGAAATTCAGCCCATCGGTGGAATAAATGAAAAAATTGAAGGCTTCTATCAGGTCTGCAAGTCCCGGGGATTAACCGGAACCCAGGGCGTGATCATTCCCCATCAGAATGTAAAAAATCTGATGCTGAAAGAAGAGGTGGTACAGGCGGTGGCCGAGGGCACATTTCATATCTATCCGATCAGGACCGTGGATGAAGGAATGGAAATCCTGACCGGTATCCGGGCTGGAGAAAGACTGGGAGACGGAAGCTATGAAGCAGAAACAGTCAACAGCCTGTGTGATAACGGGATCTGGGCCCTCGGAATGGCCTGGCAGGTATTCGAAGACAAATCACTCTGGGAAGAAACCGAAGGTGAAGCTGGCAAAAAAGAACCGGAATAAACAGGAATGATTTCAGGTTTCCTGAGAATATGACAGAAAAAGGGCAGCCTTCTAAACTGAAAGCCCGGTCATTTTTTTCAATTTAGCAACTTCTTCCGTTTTGAGAGGCCGCCAGAACCCGCGGCGCAAGCCTTTGATGATCAGGCCGGTAAAGGACACCCGTCTTAGTTTCTTAACCTCAAAGCCCAGAGCATAGAGCATCTTGCGGACTTCATGTTTGCGGCCTTCGTGGATTTCCAGGCTGAGCAATGATTTCTCGCGATTCCGATAGATAATTCTGGCCCGGGCCGGCGCCGTCTTCCGGCCGTCGATAAAGACTCCCTTCTCCAGCCTCTCCAGGTCTTTGTCTTCAACGAAGCCTTTTACCCTGACTTCATAAAGCTTATTGATTTCATAACGAGGATGGGTCAGACGGTGGGCCAGTTCCCCGTCGTTGGTAAAAAGCAGGAGCCCTTCGGTTTCGGCATCCAGCCGGCCAACCGGAAAGACCCGGACGGGAAGCCGCGGCAGGAGCTCCATCACTGTCTTTCTCTGCTCCGGGTCATCAACCGTGACTATATAACCGGCCGGCTTGTTTAGAAGCAGATAGACATGTTCTGAGGGTAGTCTGACCGGACGATTGTCCACCTCAATCCGGTCTTGAAGCTCGTCAATTTTAAGCCCGAGTTCGGTCACCACCCGGCCGTTGATTTTCACCCGCCCTTCCTGAATGAGGCGGTCGGCTTCGCGGCGCGAGGCAACTCCAGCCTGAGCCAGAAATTTGTTTATCCTGATAATGGTCTTCCTCCCCGGATAAATTGTCTTTAATATTTTATCAGACCGGCGGGAAAAAGTAGAGCCGGTTCGAGAACCGGGCTTCGGGCTTCCGTTAACTTTAACAGTAAAACCTGAAAGGTTCGGCTCGACGGAACCTTAAATTATAAATTATTAAAACTTTCCCGTCAGAAGCATCAGGAGAAACGGAGCCCGGTTCAGGCTTCATTTTTTTCTGACTTCTTCGTGGTAAAAGCCAGGCTTGGCCAGAATTTCCAGAATCCTCAGGTCAAAGAAATTCTGGGCGTTCACCGGTTTTAGCAGAATGGCCGTATCCACGCCTTTTTCCGTCCCCCCCATGGCCAGGCAGGGCTGCCCGGTCTGGATCAGTCCGGCATCGGCAGCCATCAGACTGACCTCAATGGCCACCTTCATCCCCTCGCCGAAGGCTCTCAGGGTATAGGCTATGATTTCATCCAGCTGATAGGTTCCCAGCTTTTTTCTTACCGCCCTATTGACCCCGCCAAAAGCGTGCTGGCAGGTCAGAACTTTTACTCCCCTCTGTTCCAGCTGACGTCGAACTTCTTCCGGCATCTCCTGGAAATCCGGGCGATAAAAACCGGTCGAGTGGGAAACCACCACCAGCCGGCGGTCAGGGAAAATTTCAGCCGCTTTAAGGGCGGTCTGCCCTGAGGCCGAAGCCACCACTACCTGCTTGATGTTCAGTTCTCCGGCTCTCAGAGCGGCTCTCTTCAGAGTAGCTTCAGTGTTGGCTTCGCCCGGCTGGTCAAAATAAAGACAGGGAACACTCTGGCCTTCAGCCTTCAGGTCAAGCTGACACATCTCACTCTCCTTTCATCTTTTCCATGCACATTATTGACCGGGTCGGAAGGTCAGTCAAGGATCCGCGGACTTCAAGACTTGAATCTGAACTGCGGCCGGCCGGGCATAAAACACAGCCCCTTTTCCCCTGCTTCAGGGTTTTCTGGCCGCCAGCGAACCCGGCCCTTATTCTTTCGTATAAAATATAGTAAACTTACTGATAGATAAACATGAAAAGAAGCAGCCTTTACCTCCGCGAATCGCTGGACATGGCTTTCGACTCGCTCTGGCACAGTAAGCTGAGGACTTTTCTGACCCTGCTGGGAGTGATCATCGGAGTCCTGACCATAATCGCGGTGGTCTCGGTCATCCAGGGCCTCAACAATTACGTTTACACCAAAATGTCATTTTTCGGGGCCAACGACTTTTCAGTCTCAAAATTCGCTCCTTTCATCACCACCATAAAAG
>CAZDZU010000164.1:0-4652 GCA_964509995.1 uncultured Eubacteriales bacterium
AGTACAAACAGCCTCCGGCAAGCTCATTCGCCTGGCCTTTTATTGCCGGCTTTGAGGTTACGGATTCCTGGCGAAACCTTTTTTGCCGATTATGGTAAAATTCAAACGTTATGGCGGTGGTGAGGACGGCAATACTGCTCATTTTTTACGTGGTTCTCGTTCTGTTGCTGACGCCGGTGCTGCTTGTTTTCTGGCCGCTGGGAATACGGGATCCGCTGCTGGATATGGGCAAGTGGGCGATGGCTGCGAGCCGGAGTGTTCTCAGACTCGGGATTGAAGTTTCCGGCCTGGAATATGTGGATCCGGCCAAGAGCTATGTTTTCATGGCCAACCACCTGAGCTTTCTCGACGGGCCGCTTCTTTTCTATGTCATTCCGCAGCGGGTACGGGTGATCCTGAAGAAAAGCATCTTCCGCATCCCGATCGTCGGGCCGGGGATGCGCTTTGTCGGGTTTGTGCCTGTTGACCGGAAGCGGGCCAGCGGCGGGAAGCGCAGCATAGACGAAGCTGCCCGGATGATGAAGGAAAGGGGCTATTCCTTCCTGATTTTTCCCGAGGGAACCAGAAGCCGGACGGGGAGACTGCAGCCGTTCAAGCGGGGTGGCTTCTTTCTGGCTCTGGCAGCCCAGGCACCTATCGTTCCGATTACCATTAAAGGCACATTCGAGCTGATGCCGAAGGGGAGAATTTTCCCGCGGCGCGGGCGAATCAAGGTTATTTTCCACCCGCCAGTGGAGACAGCCGGTCGCGCTGTTGAAAACATTCCAGCCCTGCTTGAAGCAGTCCGCCAGGCTATCGCCTCCGCTTAAAACGGGGGACACGATACTCATTCACCTATTTTCGAGGATTAGCTGCAGTCTTGGGTTGGGAAGTTATGGTTTGGAAATACGCTGAAAATCCAGAATCGCCGAAACTTAAAAATTAATTTATACCCGATCTAAGTGTTATCTACTTTGTTTTACTTTGACGTCAGATGAAGACCCGTTTAGGAAAAGAGCTATTTAAATAAGCCCATCATTTATTGATGTCTCATAGCGACAATTATTTCATGAGATGCGGCTCGAATAATAATATAAAATGGAGGCAAGGTAAGCATTCCGGGTTTTGAGAAGCATGGATTTTATTGAAGAATTTCAGCCAAACGATGATAGCGCAAAAATTATTCAGCTCATAATTGGTCTACCTGTCTATTTTCGAAAAAAAAGAATGGTTAGTACCAATTCTATCTCCGGCTAAAAAAAGCAAGGAAATCTTTAAGGTATCCAGATAAAAAATTGGTGAATATGTATTGTGTCACCCGTTTTTTTTGACTATAATAGCGGTGGCGCTGGCGTTCTCATCCTCTCATCCAGAGAGGCAGAGGGTTAACGCGCCCGAAGAAGCCCGGCAACCTGCTTCTTTATGAAGCAAGGTGCCAAAAGCGTTGAGTTCCGGCTTCGGTCGGAACGAAAGATGAGAGGAGTGGGGCGAAAGCGATCGTCGCCACCAGGTCCCGCTCCTCTCGAGCAGAAGAGAGGCGCCTCGCCAGAGATAGTGGAGCGGAGACCGCGGTGGGCTGGTTGTTACTGCTGCAGACCTTATATCCTACCGACAGAAACTCCCGCCTGGTTGCCGTTTCCCTTTATTACTGTAATTTCTGGAGGTAGAAATGTCTGGATTCTATTTTGAGGTTCGCGAGGGCCGGGATTTCTTAGCTGAAGAAATGCCGGTGGAAATCGTCGAAAGAAAGGGGAAAGGGCATCCTGATTCTTTGTGCGACGGGGCAGCCGAAGAACTGTCGGTGGCTCTGTCAGAAGTTTATCGAAAAGAAACCGGCAATATATTGCATCATAATGTGGATAAAGCGGTTCTGGTTGGGGGAAACTCCGAGGCCATGTTCGGCGGCGGGCGAGTGATCGAGCCGGCCCTGCTTTACATAGTCGGTCGGGCCACCGGGGAGGGCAACGGAAAAAAACTGATCGACGAAAAGGCTCTGGAAAACAGAATCAGAAACTGGATGATGGGGCAGCTGCCCCATCTAAAGAAAGAACACTTCGAAGTTAAACTTTTCATCCGGTCAGGAAGCAAAGACCTGACCAATATCTTTGCCGATAACGACCTCCCGCCCCGGGCCAACGACACCTCTCTGGCCGTGGGCTATGCTCCCCTGAGTCAGCTGGAAAAGCTGGTCCTTGAAACCGAAAAGTTTCTCAACAGCCCCGATGGCAAAAAGAGATTTCCCGCGCTGGGCGAAGATATAAAGGTTATGGGAGTCCGCAAAGGCGAAGCCATAAAACTTACCATAGCAGCGGCTTTTGTGGCTTCTGAAGTTAAGGACAGGGTAACCTACGAACTGATTAAAAAGGAGGCGGCTGATTATCTCCTTAACGGATTCGTCCAGAGCCACACCAGCCGTCCGGTGGAAATCGTCATCAACAACGCCGATACTCCCGAGACGGTCTATCTCACGGTAACCGGCACCAGTGCCGAAGCCGGCGACGACGGTCAGGTTGGTCGGGGCAACCGGGCCAACGGCCTGATAACTCCCTACCGTCCGATGAGCATGGAAGCCGTAGCCGGTAAGAACCCCGTCAGTCACGTGGGAAAAATCTATAGCATCATGAGTCAGCTGATTGCCGACAGAATTATTGAGGAACTACCGGAAACCAGACAGGTTTATGTTTATATGGTAAGCCAGATCAACGAGCCCATCACCGAACCCCAGGCCTTAAACGTCGAACTCTGGGGTCTGGAGGTAAGCAAAGTCCGTGATAAGATCAAGAAAATTGGCGACGAAGTGCTTGGCCGGTGGCGGGAAATCCGCGACGGTTTCATTGAGCACCGCTGGCCCATCTATTAAAACGGGGGACACAATACTAATTCCCCAATTTTGTTCTAACTCCAGGTTCAGAAACAAAGCTTAATCTCTGTTGTCAGCTTGAAAATTTTTTTGAACCGGGCATGCTGGAGTGCGGTCGGAAAGCGAAAGGATTAAAACCGGCGGCCCATTCCTGAGCAGAAATTAGTGAATGAGTATTGTGTCCCCAATTTTATAAGAGGGGTTTGAGCTGGTCGGCGCCGGCCACCCCGCTGTTAAACAGATAGCACTTCACCTGGTCCAGCAACCGGCTGAAAAACATCCGCTGCATGGCTATCTTATCTTCGTTCATCACCAGCAGGTATGGATTGAAAAACGGCTGGGCTTTGCCCGAGAGCGACTTGACCGCGCCCGACGGTTCCCCGCTTTCCAGAATCCGCAGCGCCTCTTCCTTTGTGAGCTCGACCAGCGCCGGAGAAACCTGGTCATTCCTCAGGATCACCAGGACTTTCAGGTTGGACCTTCTGGCATAACTTTGAGGTCCGGCTATCCAGTTCGGGTTGAGCATCGCCTGCGATTCGCTCGAGGCCCGGAAGCAGTAAGGCGCTCCCTTGTCCAGCCGGCATTCATCCTGGATGGGGCAGCTGCGGTCGGTGCAGTCCTCCCTTCTGGTAACCACATTCTCGCACTTGCTGTGGTCGAAAAGCTTGGCCAGCTTATCGTGGAGCTCAACCGTACTGGTCGGGATGTAGAACTTTCGTTCGACAGCATCGGCTACCGCCTTATTTCCTGAAAAGCGCAGGAAGAGAATTTCGTTTGTCTGAGCCTGAACCCCGGGCATTTTCAGCAGCTCGAAAAACAGGTCGGTTTTCTTCGTTCCGGGCTGTCCCACCAGAATGAGCCCGTTGCCGCCCGAGCTGACAGCCATTCCCCGCACGGCGTTTATTCCTAGATGCTCCGAGGAATCCAGCACCATGCTCAGGGCCAGTTTTCTGAGCGGCCCGTAGTTGTCTGTGTTAACCAGGATTCCGGTTCTGGTTTCGGGATGGTAATAAGCCCTCGGCTCTCTGCCGGGCACATTGTCCACCGCGTAGATGACGGCATGCGGCTCCAGCCCCGCTTCAATCTGACCGGGGAACCAGTTTTCCACCCAGAAGTCATAAAGGTGCCCGACGTTGGTCCGGAGCTGGACGATTGTCCCGTTGATGTTGGCGTTCCACTCGTAATAATTCTCATAGCCCAGATGGCTTTCCATCTCGGCCACTAAGGCGTCGCGCAGCTTGCTTTCAGCCACCACCTCAAACGGCACCGACTTCTTAACCCGGGTTACATAATTCTGCAGGTATATCTTCTTGACCTTCTTCGCGGTTTTCAGCTTCGACATGGCCTCGGCGATGCGGTCCATTCCCTTTTCTAAGTTTTCCATCGAGGTGGCGTAGGAAAGGCGGATGTAATTGTCCGCCCCGAAAGCGTCTCCGGGAACTATGGCCACCCTGGCCTCCCTCAGCAGATAGTAAGCCAGCCCGTAGGAATTTCTGATTTGAATGCCGCCGGCTTCCTTGCCGTAATAAGAGCTTACGTTCGGGAAAAGATAAAACGCCCCCTGCGGCTTGAAGCAGGAGATTCCCGGAATCTGTTGTAGCCGCATCAGCATGTAGTTTCGCCTTCTCTGAAACTCGGCGGCCATCCGGTTAACTTCGTACTGCGGCCCGGCTAAGGCTTCGACGCTGGCTTTCTGGGAGATGGAACAGGCGTTGGAGGTGGTATGGCTCTGGATCTTGGACATGGCGCCGATGATCTCGGTCGGTCCGGCCGCCAAGCCGATTCGCCAGCCGGTCAAGGAATAACTCTTGGA
>CAZDZU010000165.1:0-4631 GCA_964509995.1 uncultured Eubacteriales bacterium
GAATTATTCGGGCTATTTTTTTTATTATCAATATGTTAAGGATTCAATTAACAAACATACCGTCCATTATTTTAAATAGGCCGTCCCTTTACCCAATTCAAGGCTCATTTAAGTACTCTTCGGTCAGATGAATACGCCCTCTTATGATCTCAAATCGTGATAATAAGGGCAGAAAAGAGATAATCCTCAACACAAGGGCCTTGCCCGGCTGCCGTCAGGACCCTGGAACTGACGCCCGGGGACTACAAACCCCTGGTAAATGATTTTTTTAGCAGCAAGCAGGCCGGGAGCTGAAACCGGCCGGCAGACAATTCCAGCTTAAAGGTTCAATTCCAGGTCGTATATTACAGGCCCTTGCTCATGGCATCCAGGAAGTCACTGTTGGTCTTGGTCTTGGAAAGCTTTTCCAGCAACAGTTCCATGGCTTCAACTTCGTTCAGCTGGCTCAGAATCTTGCGCAGTATCCAGATGCGGTTCAGGTCCTTGTCGCCGATCAGCAACTCTTCCTTTCTGGTTCCCGAGCGGCTGATATCAATGGCCGGAAAGATTCTCTTGTCGACCAGCCGGCGGTCAAGGTTGATTTCCATGTTTCCGGTGCCCTTGAATTCTTCAAAAATGACATCGTCCATACGGCTTCCGGTATCAATCAGAGCAGTGGCTACAACGGTCAGGCTGCCGCCCTCCTCAATCTTACGGGCGGAGCCAAAGAATTTCTTGGGTTTGTTCAGGGCGTTGGCGTCAATGCCGCCCGACAGGACCTTGCCCGAAGGCGGGACAATGGCGTTGTGAGCCCTGGCCAGCCTGGTTATTGAATCGAGCAGGATAACCACATCCCGCTTCAATTCCACCAGCCTCTTAGCTTTCTCCAGGGCAATATTGGCCACCTGGACGTTTCTGGTGGGCGGCTCGTCGAAAGTGGAGGCCACCACCTCGCCGTTAACGCTTCGCTTGAAGTCGGTAACCTCTTCTGGCCTCTCAGCCACCAGAAGAACAATCAGGAATATTTCGGGGTGATTCTTTTCTATCGATTTGGCAACAGTCTTGAGAAGGGTGGTTTTTCCAGCTCTCGGTGGAGAAACAATCAGCCCTCTCTGCCCCTTCCCTATCGGAGTCAGCAGCTCCATGACCCTGGCATTCATATTCTTGGGATTGCCGTCCTGCAGCTTGATCAATTCAAAGGGATAAACCGGCGTCAGCTGCTCGAACTGGACGTTCCGCCTGGCTTCCAGAACCACATCCGGATGAAGGAAGTTTATAGCCTCTATCTTGATCAGGGCAAAATATTTTTCTTGATTCTTGGGAGGTCTGACCACGCCCGAAATAGTATCTCCGGTCCGGAGCTGAAACTTCCTGATCTGAGAAGGAGACACGTAGATGTCATCGGGACTGGGAAGATAACTGAACTCCGGCGCCCTCAGAAAACCGAACCCGTCTTCCAGACACTCGAGGACACCCTCGGAAAAGAGCATCCCCTGCTTCTTGGCCTGGGCCTCCAGAATCTTGAAAATCAGGTGGTGCCGGCTGGAATTTTCGATATCCTCATCTTCCAGCCCCAGAGAGCCAGCGATTTTCTTCAGACCGGACAGTTCCTTTTCTTCCAGGTCGATCAGACTGTATTCTTTCATCCTTCTACCTCACAAATTAATTTTTTGATTCAACCTAACTTGAATTTATTTTGAGGATAAACAAGAGACGGCTTTAAGCCAATCTTTCCTCAATTGGTCATCTGCGGTTCCTTGGTAGCTTCGGGTCCAGCCGGCAGCTGCTTTTCCTTGCCTTCCGGCTCAGCCGGCCCGACCTTTGGAACCAGTTCTTCAGTCAGGGCGATCTTCAGCACCTGGTCCATATTTTCCACCAGATGCACCTTCATACTCTGCTTCAGCTTCTTCGGCAGGTCCTTGAGGTCGGGACGATTATCAACAGGCAGGATGACCTCGGCGATGCCCTCGCGGAAAGCAGCCAGCAGTTTTTCCTTTATTCCACCCACCGGAAGGACCTTGCCCCTCAGGGTGATTTCCCCGCTCATGGCCACCTTTTTGCTGACCGGGATGCCGGTCAGAAGAGAAATGATGGCCGTAGCGATGGTGATTCCGGCTGAAGGCCCTTCTTTGGGTGTAGCGCCTTCCGGCACATGGATATGGATGTCAAAGTTCTTCTCGAGTTCCTTGCCCATGTTGAGCTCATAGAGCTTGTGCCGGACATAACTGTAGGCGGCCTGAGCCGATTCCTGCATGATTTCACCCAGATGACCGGTCAGCATCAGGTTGCCCTTGCCGTGAATCTTGGTGGCTTCAAAGGTCAGGAGCTCTCCACCAAATTCCGTCCAGGCCATCCCCAGAGACACTCCGATCTCATTCTGCCGATCGATTTCCAGCCGGCGGTATTTCGGGATGCCGAGATAGTTTTCCACCGCCTTGGCGGTCAGCTTTTCGCGATATTCCTTGCCTTTAGTAACTACCTTTTTTACCATCTTGCGGCAGATGGAGGTGATTTCCCTCTCCAGATTCCTGACTCCCGCCTCCCTGGTATATTCCCTGATTATCTTGAGAATGGCCTGTTCTGTAAATTCAAGGTTTTTGGAAGTCAGTCCATGGGCTTTAAGCTGCTTGGGAATCAGAAACTGTCGGGCAATCTGTACTTTCTCGTCCTCGGTATATCCGGGCAGTCTGAGGACTTCTATCCGGTCGAGTAGAGCCCTGGGAATGGGGTCGATGGAATTGGCGGTGACGATGAACATCACCTGGGACAGGTCAAAATCGGTATCTATGTAATGGTCCAGGAATTCTTTATTCTGTTCCGGGTCAAGCACCTCCATCAGGGCGGCTGCCGGATCCCCGCGGTAATCCATGCTCGTCTTGTCGACTTCATCCAGCAGGAAGACCGGGTTTCTGGTGCCGGCCCTCTTTATCATCTGGATAATCCGGCCGGGATAAGCGCCGATATAGGTCCGGCGATGGCCCCTGATTTCGGCTTCATCCCGGACCCCGCCCAGCGACAAGCGGACGAATTTCCTGCCTGTGGCCCGGGCAATTGATTTGCCCAGGGAGGTCTTGCCGACCCCGGGAGGCCCGATAAAAGCCAGAATGACTCCCTTGGGGTTTTTGACCAGCTGGCGGATGGCCAGATATTCAAGGATTCTCTCCTTGACCTTTTCCAGCCCGTAATGGTCTTCATTCAGGATTCTTTCGGCTTCCTTCAGGTCTCTTTTCTCCCTGGATTTCTTGTTCCAGGGCAGAGAAATCAGCCAGTCCAGGTAGTTGCGGCTGACCGTGGCTTCGGCCGACATCGGAGGCATTGTTTCCAGCCGCTCAATCTCTTTCATGGCTTTTTCGTGGGCATCCGGAGGCATCTGGGCCTCATTAACTTTTCTCTTCAGGTCTTCTATCTCGTTCGGCTGCTCTTCTTTCTTGAACTGGCCGCCGGGAATGAACGTCCGCTGGCCGGGTTCCTTCTGTCCGCCCCTTCTGCGGCTGGCTCCGGGCTCCCGTCCGATAAAATTGACTAGTGATTCCTGGAGCAGGAATTTAAGCCGGTTCAATCTTTCCCTGGTGTTCAGGGTTTCCAGCAGGTTCTGCTTTTCCTCCAGCGGCAGATAAAGGTGGGAGGAAATGATATCGGCAATCCGGTCAGTGCTATTTTCTCTCAGGGCCGGGATGATGGAATCCAGGTTGGCGTTCTGATTTACCTTAAGGTATTCCTCGAACAGGGACAGAACTTTTTTTAGCAGTTCCTGGGTCTCCGGCGAGTTATCCTCGATCTCTTTAACCACTTTGGCCAGAATCTGGTAATAGGGATAGGTGCTCAGGAATTCCACTATCCGGGCCCGGTTCAACCCCTCAACGATGACCTTCATGTTCCGTTCATCGGTCCTGGCCGTCCTGATGATCCGGGCCGTAACTCCCATGGTGTAAATATCGCGGGGCCTGGGATTGTCCATCCCGGCATCCATCTGGGCCGCCAGAAAAATCAGCTTGTCCTTTTCATAAGCTTTCTCCAGGGCTTTAATGGACGAGGGCCGGCCGACGACAAAAGGAACCAGGGTAGCTGGAAAGACCACCAGGTCGCGCAGCGGTATGAGCGGTATATTTTTTATCAGTTCGGAATTTTCCTGGGATTCGGTCATGTTAAGCTCCCATTACCTGTTTATATTTCTCGTAACTCAATCTCTGCTCTTCCACCATTTCCCGGGTGATGACGATTCTGGTCTCCTTTTTCTGGGAAGGCAGGTAGAACATCAGGTCGAGCATCAGGTCCTCGATGATAGCCCTGAGTCCCCGGGCTCCCAGCTTCTTCTCAATCGATTTTTCGGCTATCGCCTGGAGGGCTTCAGGAGTAAATTCCAGCTCCACTCCCTCCATTTCAAACAGTTTCTGATACTGCTTGATGATGGCATTCTTCGGCCCGGTCAGAATCTCGATCAGATGCTCCCGATCCAGGTCGTGGAAAATTGCCACCACCGGCACCCGGCCGACCAGCTCCGGAATCAGGCCATATTTTATGAGATCTTCGGGCATCAGATGGCGGTAGATATCCTGACTGTCAACCAGTTTCCTGATCTCAGCCTTGAAACCCACCGTGGATTTTCCGAGACGCTGGGCGATTATCTTAGCCAGGCCGTTAAAAGCCCCGCC
>CAZDZU010000166.1:0-4629 GCA_964509995.1 uncultured Eubacteriales bacterium
GCCCATGCCTCATGACCGCACCCACTATATCAAAGCCTACGGTTCCTATGTCTTTCCTTTCGGACTGACAGTTGGGGTGACCGCTTACGGGCGTAGCGGTTTGCCGCTGACCACCAGACTGTACATGAACAACCGCTACATCTATCCGGAAAACCGGGCCGACCTGGGTCGCCTGCCATTCACAGTCTGGGCCGACGTCTTTGTTGAGTATGTGCACAGATTTGCCCAGAAATATTCGGTGGCCATTAACCTGCAGGTCAATAACGTTTTTAATACTAAAACCGTGCAGAGCAAGATTACTGACCTGAATCGAAATTCAATCTGGGCAGACGACGAGGAAATTCTTGATGGGACGCTGGCGGCAAACTACCTCGATTGGGTAACGACCATGGGCAATCCCCATCCGGCTTTCGGCTGGTGGGCTACCAGATTTGGCACCTGGTCGGCAAGACTGGGCTTCAGGTTTTCCTTCTGAGCTAAAAATACTGCGATTTTTCGGGAGCCTCTTCCCCGCGGGGAAGAGGCTCCTTTTTTTAAAGCATTCTGGCAAAAGTCGGAGAAAAATAAATTTTTTAATCTATCAAGCGATCATTCTTGCCGGGCGGATAATAAAATTATTATTACTGGCTCCCTGACCGGCCGGGAAGCGGCGAACTTAGAGGTGAGAGCTTTATTTGACTTTGATCCTTAAAAATTATAGATATTAATCGAAGAAGGAATTTAAGAAAAAAGGAATGGCAAATTCAAGAAGAGAAAGGAGGGTTCAATGCCAAAACTTATTAAGCTATGTGTTTTTGTTTTATTGACCGTCTTTCTGATTTCTGGCCTGAGCCTGGCTCAGGAAAGAGGCTCGGTCCGGGGCCTGGCCAAGACTTCTGATGGCCGGATTCTGGAAGGAGCCACAGTCATCATTTCCGGCAAGGCGCTTCCCCTGGGCAGGGAATATATAACCGGGAAGGATGGCAGCTTTCTATTTCAGGCATTGCCCCCCGGAAAATACACCCTGGTGGTCACCCATCCTGAGATGATTGATTTTACGGCTGAAGTAACCGTGGCCATTGACCGTCAGACATTCGTCAATGCAGTAATGCAGCCGGTGGGAAAGATTGAAGAACAGGTGACCGTAGTGGCAGCTATACCCGCTATTGACCTGAAATCCACAGAAGTCTCCTCCAACTGGGTGTCTGATAATCTCCAGAAATTACCCCTGGGCCGCTCTTATGCTTCCCTCTTCCAGCTGGCGCCTGGAGTGGCCGATAACCGAGATTTTGCTCCGGCGGCCGGCGGCGGCAAACAGGATAACGTCTATCTATATGATGGCTCCAACATTACCAATCCCTTCTTTGGTTACCTGGGATCAAATTTTTCAGAAATGGACATTCAGGAAGTAAACATCAAGAGAGGCGGCATCAGTGCCGAATTCGGGCGTTCGGCTGGCATGGTAACCAACGCCATCACCAGGTCAGGTTCCAATCAGATATCCGGTACATTGAGGTTTGTCTTTGAGCCTTCGGAGTTTACCTGGAAAAGCCATGACCCGAACATCATAACCAAATATGACCGTTATGCTCCTTCCATAGGGATAGGCGGCCCCATTCTCAAGGACCGGGTCTGGTGGTATGTTTCGGGCAACCTGCCTTACTCCAGGACAACCGGACGGGTGAACAACCTCGGCCCGGTACCGGATGCCAAGAGCACGTCCAGCGAATTTTTTGCCAAGATTACAGCCAATCCCTGGAGAGCACACATCTTCTCGGTCAGCTTCAGAAACAATGATTATACCAATAAGAATTCGGGGATCGGCGTGAATGATGCTCCCAGCGTGGCTGTTAACGGAAACGGCCTGTCCCGGATAATCTATGCCTCCTGGGTCTGGACAATCACCCAGTCCACGCTGCTGGAAGTCAAGTATGACCATGTGAATGAAAATTATAAGAGTGTTCCGATTAACGAACTCGGGTACCTGCCTCCCTTTGATATCAACAACCTTGATAAGATGGGCTATTTCCAGACGGCAACTGGATATGTGATTCCGCCGGCCACGGCTTCGGGTCAGTATGTGGGCGGGGCTTCCGAATACAACACCCAGAATTTTTCCCGGGATGAGTTCAAACTGGTCTTTACCAAATATCTGGATTTTAAGGGACACTCTCATGTGATCAAGGCGGGATTCAGCTATGACGACGGGGGCGAGTACCTGGAAAGGCTGGCCAATGGCTGGGGGAGCATTATCGTCACTACCTACGGGGGGCAGCCGGTCTTCCGTTGCCGTTATTATTCGGAGCAACCTCCACAGGATTCCCGCGGCCGTACCTATGGAATCTTCCTGCAGGATAACATCAGCATCGGAGAAAGGTTCACCTTGATTCTGGGATTTCTGCTAAACCGCGATGAATTCAGTGTTAAGACTCAAGAAAAAATAAAATTCCTGACTTTTAATTTTAACAAAGAAATCCAGCCCCGTTTTGGCTTCACCTATGTCCTGGATCCCAAAACCGGCGACAAGGTATTTGCCAGCTTTGGTCGTTACAACAACATGGACAACCGCTCCCTGTCCAGGGCCGCAGCTCCGGTTCGCATTTTCCGAACCGATACCTATTTCCTGCGGTCGGACGGAACCAAAGTTGCCGATGTCATTCAGGCGAATGAAACCGGCAAAATAATTCATCCCGATGTCAAACCAACCTATACTGACGAAGTTGTAGCCGGCTACAGCCGGCCGCTTAACAAGGACTGGACCGTTGAAGTCTGGGGCCAGTATCGTTATGTCAGGCATATCATTGAAGATTTCCCGACCAGGAACCGGGAGACTTCTCCCGGCAGCTACATCTACCATAATCTCGACGGGCAGCTGGTTTCCTGGTATTTCTTGCCGC
Source organism: uncultured Eubacteriales bacterium (assembly GCA_964509995.1). GTDB lineage: Bacteria > Acidobacteriota > Aminicenantia > Aminicenantales > Saccharicenantaceae > Saccharicenans. Next base: position 2,877 of record CAZDZU010000166.1, read on the forward strand.
CCGATATTCAAGCCCGGATCCCGCAGTCAGGTTTCAATCCGTTTTTTGCTTCCAGGGCTAAGAGAACTTACAAGGCGGTCAACATCGAGTTGAAAAAGCAATATTCTGACAGATGGTCCCTGACGGCCATGTACACCCTGAGCCGGATGAGCGGTAACTGGGACCTGGATTATGCTCCGGGAACCGCCCTGTTTTATGCCTCATCCTACATTGAGGATGCTCCCGGCCTGTACCTCAGCGATCCCAACCGAGAGGGTATTCTGTCTGGAGACAGAACCCATGTCTTCAAGTTATTCGGCACCTGGCAATTCCTGAAAAGGACAACCTTCGGCGGATATCTGAGAGTGCAGAGTGGCGCTCCGTGGGAAATGAGGGGGCGCGATTACTACGGCAACTATTACCGTTACCTGGAACCGGCCGGCAGCCATCGCCTGAAAACCTGGGTCAACTGCGACCTTCAGGTCAGCTATGAGATTCCGCTGGCTCGTTTCAGGGCTGTGCTGGAGGCCAGGATGATGAACGTTTTCAACGCTCAGACCGCACTCAGGATTGATGTTCGCGGTGACCAGCCCAGCTACATGATGCCCACTTCCTATGCTCCGCCCAGGACCTTTGCCCTTACTTTTTATTTGAATTATTGAAGCAGAACAGGCCGGTAGCGATTGGAGCCGGCAGCAAAAAATAAAAGGGGCACGAGAGTGCCCCTTTTTTATTTCTCTTTCCGGTGGTATTTTTCCGAGGCCAGAACTCCGGCGGTCATGAATTCATCCAGCGGAATCTCCTGAATCCAGACCCTGATGGTCTCCAGCGGGGCCTGGATCGATTCCCGGACAGCCCGGGTTACCGCCTCCAGCAATTCTTTTTTCTGTTCCTTGGTCCGGCCCTCCAGCAGATGGATTTCCACCAGCGGCATTTTAACCTCCCGATCTATTTTAATTTCAGGTTGATTCGCCGAACCGTGGCTCCTGAATCGGAATTTCCACAGACATTAAGAATCGCCAGTCAGGTCCCGGGTCATTATTTCCTTCAGGATTTCAAGGAGTTCGCTCAGGATCATGGCCGTGGCTCCCCAGATCTTGTGGTCTCCAAAACGATATAAAGGAACCAGAGTTTCTCTTCCCCTGAGAAGCCACTTCTCCTGCCCCAGGCTATTCTCATCAAGCAGAAATGAGAGCGGGACTTCAATGACCGCGGCCACCTCTCGCGGACAGGGGATGAAGTGCGGCTCTGACCGGCTCAGAGCTGCCACCGGAAAAATGCAGTAGTTACTGGGCTGGACATAAAGCGGTGTCAGCTGGCCGGCGATGAATATTCCTGTTGGGCTGAGACCAAGCTCTTCCCGGGCTTCTCGCAGGGCTGCCTGCTCGATGCTTTCGCCGGCCTGAATTCCACCTCCGGGGAAAGAAATCTGATTCTGATGATGGTTGCCCAGACCGGTGCGGTGAATTAGAACCAGGTGAGGTTCTGATTCCCTGGGGTAAATCAGTATAAGGACTGCGGCTTTAATACAGGTATCCACAACATCCAGGTAGGTCAGGCGGGAGGGAGGCGGCCATGGACTCATCTTTAACTGAGCCTGGAGTCCGGGCCGGCCCTGACGCAGACGGAGGGGGAGCCACTCCATGATCGAGTCCAGCTCGAGATTTTTATTCATTATCCGGACAATTCTTCCCGCAATTGATTACCTCAGCCAGCCCAGGGTTCTGACCAGCTGTTCACCGGTGCCGATCCTATAACCTTCAGCGTAGAATAT
>CAZDZU010000167.1:0-4583 GCA_964509995.1 uncultured Eubacteriales bacterium
AAGCAATGCCTTCCATAGAAGAAGTTAGCCGACCTTTTTACCGGCTGGCCGGAATCAGAATCACCCCCCATAACAACAGCAGGCAGGTACTGCGCTACTTTAATAAATTTGTTCTGAAGGACATAAAATCTGGCCGCGAAATTCAAATCGCCCTACCTGAAGAACCGGGATACGGCTCCCCGGAATGGTCGCCCGACGGAAAGAGGCTGGCTTTTCAGCGATACCTGGATAATGGGCAGGAACTCTGGATCGTCGAAGCCAGAACCGGTCAGGCCCGGAAAGTCTTCGGTCCGGAACTGAATTCAGTGACCACGGATGGTTTTGCCTGGTGGCCGGACAGCCAGAGCCTGCTTGTCATGAGCAATCCTGAAGGACGGGGTCCGGAGCCGGCTGCCCCTCGCGTTCCGGTCGGGCCCAATATTCAGGAGACGTCGGGAAAATTCGCCCAGGTGGCCACCTTCCAGGACCTGTTGCGCACTTCCTATGACGAAAAACTTTTTGAATATTATGCCACCTCCCAGATTCTGAGGCTCGACCTGAAATCAGGGCAGCTTCAGAAAATAGGCTCTCCGGGAATCTTTCAATTAGTAATCCCATCACCGGACGGAAGATTCCTCCTGGTAAAGAAGATTAAAAAACCATTTTCCTACAGCGTCCCCTATTCGTCTTTTGCGCATACTCTCGAAATCTGGGATGCCCTGGGGCAACAGGTTAAAATAATTGCCGACCTGCCGGCAGCCGAAGAAGTCCCCAGAAACGGTGTGCCCACAGGCCCGCGCTCAGCCGGATGGCAGCCCTTAAAGCCAGCCACCCTGGTCTGGGTGGAAGCCCTCGACGGCGGGAATTCGGAAAAACCCGCAGAATACCGAGACCGGGTGCTGGCTCTCGAGGCTCCCTTCACCCCTGACCCGGTTGAACTTTTCAGACTCCCCCAGAGGTTTCAGGGAATCATCTGGCTGGGAAAAGCCGGCCAGGGACTGGTCAGTGAATTTGAATGGAGAAAAAAATGGCGTACCACCTATCATTTTGAATCGACTCGACCGGGAGCCCTCCGGAAAATCTTCGACCTCAGCGCCCAGGACCAGTACAACGACCCGGGAAGGCCGGTGATGATACCCACTCCGTCAGGAGAGTTGATCGCCCTTCAGGATGGAGATTTTATTTACCTCAACGGCACCGGAGCCTCGCCTGAGGGAGACAGACCTTTTCTGGATAAATTCAACCTTCAGACTCTGAAAAAGACCAGACTATTTCGCTGCGACCGCGGCGTTTACGAGAGTTTTGTGGCTTTTGCCGGTAACAGCCGGGACAGAATAATCACCAGTTCTGAGTCTCCAACCGTCCCACCTAATTATTATCTGGTCGACCTGAAATTGCGCCGGAAGACAGCACTGACTTCCTTTCCCGATCCAGCACCACAGCTGACAGCAGTTAAAAAGCAATTGATTAAATACAAGAGAGATGATGGAGTGGAACTCTCCGGTACGCTGTATCTTCCTCCCGGATATAAGGAGGGCGAGAGGCTGCCGGTTGTAGTCTGGGCCTACCCGAGGGAATACAGCGACCCGGCCACTGCCGGGCAGGTCCGCGGCTCTCCCCACAGGTTTACCTTTTACCGCGGGGCCAGCCAGCTCTTCTTCCTGACTCAGGGGTATGCCGTTCTCGATAATGCCCAGATGCCGGTAGTCGGAGACCCCAAGACCATGAACGATACTTTTATCCCGCAGATCGTGGCCAACGCCAAAGCCGCTATAGACATTCTGGACCAGATGGGAATCGCCGACCGCAAGAGAGTGGGGGTTGGCGGACATAGCTACGGGGCCTTCATGACCGCCAACCTTCTGGCTCATTCCGACCTATTCGCCGCCGGAATCGCCAGGAGCGGAGCCTACAATCGGACCCTGACTCCTTTCGGTTTTCAGAATGAAAGGAGAACTCTGTGGGAGGCACCCGACCTCTATCTCAGGGTTTCACCCTTCATGTACGCCAACCGGATTAACGAACCGATTCTCCTGATTCACGGTGAAGCTGATAACAATTCCGGAACCTTTCCGATACAATCGGAAAGATTGTTTGCCGCTTTGAAGGGATTCGGAGCCACAGCCAGGCTGGTGATGCTGCCATATGAAAGCCACGGCTACTCGGCCCGGGAATCTGTGCTTCATGTTCTGGCTGAAATGATCGAATGGTTCGACAGATATGTTAAGAGAAAATAATCTGAAATCATTGTTGCCCGGCGTGGAAAACTAAATTTCTCATAATGCCATATAAAATTTATTATTAAATTCTCAACTTAAAATTGTGACAGCTTTTGATTTTTATTTATCAAATTCTGTCTTTGTTTCTGCAAATTTAAAATTCTTCAATCAACAAAAAAGAGGTCGAAAAAAATTTCCACAATTGCTGTGCAAAAGCTTGTGGAAATCGCAGATGAAAACTGATCTATGATGTTGAATTTTAATAAGATGTGGTAAATTGCACATTTTTTGTGCATCAAAAATTTTGCCATTATTTTTAACTGTTGTATTATCATGCGGTTATGACCTCTTTGGAAGCATCAAACCGGTCAGGAAAGCCCTGTTTTAACATAAAAACTTTATCCTCAACGACTAAAATGTTAAGATACCTGTGAATAGGGCAGAGGAGAAAAATGAAAAATAGCAATACGAAAAATCTTATCTTCATCCTGTGCTTGATTTTAGGGTTTAACCTGGCTTTCTTCCGCTCTTCATCAGCCTCAGAGCAACAGCAATTGCCCGCGCCGGGAAAAGTTGAAGTCCGTTCTGTCGAACCTTTCGTTTATTGCGCCTTGAGCCGGGAAGGGTCATTCTCAGAAATTGAATCGCTGATCGGAGAATTGATGCAACACATGCAGAATCAGATGGTTTTCCCAACCGGAGCCATGATCGGTATCTATTATGGCGATCCAGGGCTGACCGAGGCTGATAAAATGCGCTGGGAAATTGGCTTTCCGATAAACGAGCAGGCTCAAGTGCTGGCCCCGCTTGAAAAGAAACAATGGACATTCAGCCAGGTAGCAGTCAGCGTCCATCAGGGACCGTATGACACCATCGGTCAGACCATCCTCCAGATCCAGGAGTGGCTGGAAGAAAACGGTTATTCCCAGGCAGGACCGATCCTGGAAAGATATCTCGACCCCGACCCGTCACAGATGAGTTCAGGTAGCCTGAAGACTGAAATCTGGATTCCCTGCGTGAAAAGGTAAAACGGCAGAAAAAGACCGGGTTTCAAAAAAGGAAAGCATCCGAATAAATCAGAATAATCAGTCTAAGCCCCTGAAGGGAAATCCTCCCGTTCATCAAAATAAAAGCTACCGCGGTTCCAGGTCTTCGATCCGTTTCTGCCCGAAGCAGGCCTTGACGCAGAGACCGCAGATGTACTGGCCCACCAATCCCCTGTCCCGAAATTCTTTCAATTTTGAAAAACAGGCCAGATGGTCGAAGTCGGCCGGGCTATCCTTGATGGCTGCCGCCGGACAGACCGGCTGACAGCGGCGGCAATCTCCACAACCGAAAGAAAGGGGGAGATCGGTTTTCAGGGGCATATTGGTGAGGATGGTAACCAGCCGGAAGCGAGCGCCCAGCACAGGGTTGACCAGGAGGTTGTTTCTTCCCAGCCAGCCGAGCCCGGCTAACTGACCGATCTTTTTATGCGACAGGTGCGCTCTTTGATTTTTCCAGTCAGTTACCTGGGAAGCAGCTATGGGTAGCGCCAGATAACCGCGGGAGTTTATCAGAGACGAGAGTTCAAGCGCTGCCCGGTCAAGAAAGGCGTTAAGCTGCCGGTAATGATGGAAATACAGAGCAGTGGGGGCGTCTTTAATATCATCCAGGACTGACAGCAAAACTTCCTTGCCCAGGGAAACAGCGTAATCGTAGCGGTCGGTCAGACCGGGAGACAGGGAAAAATTGGTGCGAATTTCTCTGATATCAGCCACGCCGAACAGGTCAAGTCCGAGAACCTGAAGGCAGTATTTTCTCAAGTCTTTATAATTGAGCTCGGCTGCTGTGCTATTCATGATTTATCCATTTTAAGTTTCCTGGGCTTTGAAGTCAAAGCAACGCCCGGTTGACCGGTGGCCTCTTTTGAAGTATATGTAATTTTCCGGACCCGAGGTCCCTAATGTTCTGGAGATAAGGAGAGGAAAGCAATGGCAGAAAAAACCCTGGCCATAATCAAGCCCGACGCGGTGAGAAAAAAAGTCGTCGGCAGGATAATCCAGAGAATAGAAGATGAAGGATTTGAGATACTCGGACTCAAGATGCTGCATCTGACCAAAGAGGATGCCAAAAAGTTTTATTATGTGCATAAAGACAAGCCTTTCTATGAGAGCCTGACCGATTTTATGTCTTCTGGACCGGTGGTGGTGCTGCTTCTGGAGAAGGAAAAGGCTATAAAGCAATGGAGAGAGGTCATGGGGGCAACTGACCCTGCCCAGGCTAAGCCGGGTACCCTGCGTCGATTGTATGGTTTCTCTATGGAGAGAAATGCAGTCCATGGCTCGGATGGCCCTGAAACCGCAGAATATGAAATTGGCTTCTTTTTCGGCAAATAACAGAGTA
>CAZDZU010000168.1:0-4534 GCA_964509995.1 uncultured Eubacteriales bacterium
GTCCTCCAGCATGGCTTTCCGTCTATCGCCAAAGCCGGGAGCCTTGACCGCACAGCACATCAGGGTGCCTTTGAGCTTGTTGACCACCAGGGTGGCCAGGGCTTCGCCCTCCACTTCTTCAGCCACCACCAGCAGGGCCCGGCCCATCTTGGCCACGCTTTCCAGCAGCGGCAGGAATTCCCTCAGGTTGGAAATCTTCTTCTCATGGAGCAGGATCAGAGGATTTTCCAGCACGCATTCCATCCTCTCCGGGTCGGTGATGAAATAGGGGGAGAGATAGCCGCGGTCGAACTGCATACCCTCGACAAATTCCAGGGTAGTTTCCAGACCTTTGGCCTCTTCTACTGTGATAACACCGTCCTTACCGACTTTCTCCATCGCTTCAGCAATGATCTTGCCGATGGATTCATCGTTGTTAGCGGAAATGGCACCAACCTGGGCGATCATCTCACCGGTAACTTCCCGGCTCATGCTCTTGAGCTCTTTGACCACTTCTTCCACTGCCCGGTCGATTCCCTTCTTGATCAGGTTGGGATTCCGGCCGGCAGTCACATGCTTGATACCTTCGGCATAGATGATCTGGGCCAGAACAGTGGCGGTGGTGGTTCCGTCGCCAGCCACGTCAGAAGTCTTGGAAGCCACTTCCTTAACCACCTGGGCTCCCATATTCTCCCAGGGGTCTTTCAGTTCGATTTCCTTGGCCACCGTCACTCCGTCCTTGGTGCTGGTGGGGGAACCGAACTTTTTATCCAGGATGACGTTTTTGCCCCGTGGTCCCAGGGTGGCCTTGACCACGTTGCTCAGAATGTTGACGCCTCTCAGCAAAGCCTGCCTGGCTTCGTCTCCAACGATTATTTGTTTAGCCATAGTCTACCTCCTTTTCTGTTACTTGGTTATGACTGCCAGAATTTCGTCTTCGCGGACGATGACATGCTCAACACCGTCAATAGTCACTTCGGTGCCGCTGTACTTACCTATGAGCACGCGATCGCCCTTCTTAACGGTCAGGGGAACAACTTTCCCGTCTTCGGTCACCCTCCCCTTGCCAACCTCGATAACCTCAGCTTCCTGGGGTTTCTCCTTGGCGGTGTCGGGGATGATGATGTTCCCCCTCTTCACTTCCTGTTCTTCAATTCTCCTCAAAAGAACACGGTCATAAAGGGGTTGAATCTTCATGAAAAACCTCCTTACATTGAATTTAGCAGTCTGATTTTTAGAGTGCTAATTATAAAATATGACAGAAAAGTTGTCAAGATTTTTTGAATAAATTTTTAGCAGTCACAACCCCGGACTGCTATTTTTTTCTCTTGATTTTCAGGGCCTTAAAACGATTGTGAAGGGTATTGCGGTGTATGCCGAGGGCCTGGGCCATCCTGGATTTATTGGCCCGGTACCTGGAGGCGGCGGTTTCCAGATAAATCTTCTCAAATTCAGCCAGGGCTTCTTTGAGGTGGATTTCTTTATCGACCATATCACGAATCAGCGATTCCAGCTTCTGGTGGATGGTAAGTTCTTCAAATTTTTTGCTCATGCCGTCCTCCTTTACCCTCATACCTTTTGACCGTATCGCCAAAACGTTCTTTTAGATTCTGGGGAATCAACAGAACCAGAGCCCGGGAGATTCTGACCATGGACGGCGCCAGCCGGGAGCCAATTATGGCCTCGTTTTGAAAGTTGAAGCTGAGCATGGCAAAAATTATAACCGCCCCGATCAGCACCCCCTTCAAAAGTCCCAGGGCTCCGCCCAGCAGATGGTTGGCCAGGCTGAGCGTGCCCTTCATCAATTTGCTGAGCAGAAAGCCCAACAGCCAGCCAGCCAGAACCACGGCGAAAAAGATTATCAGAAAGCTGAGTCCGTTTCTCCAGAAATCCGATTCAATCCGGTTGAACAGCTTCCAGGAAAGCCAGCCATAATAGCGGGAAGCCAGGATCAGACCGGCCACAACCGCCAGCAGTCCAATTATCTGGCGGATAAACCCCTTGACCAGTCCGATTATAAAGGTAACCAGAAGAATGACCAGCAGCAGGGTGTCCAGCCAGTTTAGATGAATGGACATCAGGCCCTTCTCTCCCTCAACTTTTCCACCATAGAATAATTGCCATTTTTTATCAAGCCGAATTTTACCCCGGGCTTGATGCGCCCGTGAAAATCAGAACCGGCGGTGGCTACCAGGTCCAGTTCCCGGGCCAGTTCCAGGTAATATTCAGTTTCTTTCGGGTCGTGGTAAGAAGTGTAGACTTCCAAACCCTGGAGTCCGAGCTCTTTCAGAAATAATAAATCAGCCCTCGTTGTCCTCTGAAAGTAGGCTCCGGGATGCGACAGAACCGGCACCCCGCCGGTGAGGGGAGCCAGACTCAGCACTTCCTCCAGTGAAATGTGCCGTTTCGGGACATAAGCCGGAGCTCCCTCGGCAAAAAAATCCTGGTAGAACAGGTAAGGAGCTTTCGGCTGTAATTCTTCATCGTAGTATTTCCGCAGCTCCTGGTTCTGCCGGCTTTCTGGCTTGTCCAGAACAATCTGGGCAATCTTGACCCCAAGAGGAGGAGTCTGGCCTGATTTCTCCCAGACTTCTTCCCAGTCGATTTCCAGTCCATTCTCCCTGAGCCTGGCCTCTCTGGTCCGGGCTTCATCCCCCAGCAAGCTTTCCACGCTGGAAATTATGTGCCTTATCTTTTCGCTCTCCCAGTTGACAAAGGGCAGCATCAGGTGGAACTCGCGGGCATCGAAAACGGTCGTGACCTCAATGCTGGGAATAACTTCCAGGCCCTGTTTTTCCCCGGCTTCAATAGCTTCAGGATAGGCATCTACCGTGTCGTGGTCAGCTATGGCAATTGCCCGAAATCCTTCTTCCCTGGCCATCCTGACCAGATCCTCGGGCGAATAGTCTCCGTCGCAGCTGAAAGAAGAATGAAGGTGAAGGTCAACCGGTCCGTCTATCATAGTCCCAATGAAATAATCTTAAATAATCTATATTTATCTCAAAGCCTCAGGGCAAATCAGATTTACCCGTCAGAAGCTGATAAATTTCAAGGTAACGCCGGGAGGTCTGCTCGATGATGTCTTCAGGCAAGGACGGAGGTGGAGGAGTCTTCCTGTCCCAGCCAGTGCTGATCAGATAATCCCGGACAAACTGTTTATCCAGGCTGGGCTGCCCCTTGCCCGGAGCGTACTCAGCCAGAGGCCAGAAACGGGAAGAATCGGGCGTAAACAGCTCGTCAATCAGGAGAAGTTCGCCATTTTCATCCAGGCCAAATTCGAACTTGGTGTCAGCCAGGATTATTCCCCTGGAAATGGCATAGAGGCTGGCTTTCTGATAAAGTTCGAGACTTACTTTCCTTATCTTTTCGGCCAGCTCCTCTCCGGCTATTTTCTCCATTTCCTTGAAAGTGATATTTTCATCGTGTCCGACCTCGGCCTTGGTGGAAGGGGTGAAGATCGGTTCATCCAGGCGGGAAGATTCCTGAAGCCCACGGGGAAGTTTTATTCCACAGACTTTTCCGGTTTCCTGATATTCCTTCCAGCCCGAGCCAGAAAGATAGCCCCTGACCACGCATTCGACCGGAATGACCCTGGTTTTTTTGACCAGCATCGACCTTTTTCCCAGGATATCCGCATAATTGCGAAGTTCCGCTGGAAAATCAGTCAAGTCGGTGGAAATCAGGTGATTGGGACAAACCAAGTAGGTATAGTCAAACCAGAATCTGGAAATCTGGGTCAGAACCTTTCCCTTGTGCGGGATCAGGGAAGGAAGAACGAAGTCAAAGGCTGAAATCCGGTCGGTGGACACAATCAGGAGTTTATCGCCCAGGTCAAAAACATTTCTGACCTTGCCTTTTTTGAAAACCGGGATACCCGGAATATCCACTTCGCCCACGGGCTTAGGTTTCAGTTCCATCTAATTCTCCTGGCCGCGATAAATAAAAAACAAAAAATGTTTTCAAAAAATCGGGATGTAATAAAAAATGAGTCAAGAAATACATAAATCAGTATTTGTACATAAAACAGCTGTTATAATAGGTAATGTAAAAATAGGAAAAAACTGTGGGGTATATCCCTGTGCAGTGATAAGAGGAGATGAAAACACAATCGAAATAGGTGATGGAACAAATGTTCAAGATAATTGTGTTATTCACTGCGATACAGATCATCCTGTAAAAATTGGGAAAAATGTATCACTTGGGCATTGTTCAGTTATTCATGGTGCAACAATAGAAGATGAATGCTTAATAGGGATAAATTCAACTGTTTTAAATGGTGCAAAAATTGGTAAGGGAAGTATAATAGGTGCAAACTCGCTTGTAACTTCAGATATGATTGTACCAGAAAACAGTCTTGTTCTTGGAACACCTGGAAAAATTATAAAACAAGATAAAGAGTTTAGTAAAATAAATATTAAAAATGCGGATACTTATAAAAAACTTTCACAAAAGCATAAACAAGGAAAATATGTATTATATAAATAAAAATATATAGACAAATGTTTCTTAGGAAAACTTTAATAAACTGAAATTCATTTTATTATTGTCTTTATCG
>CAZDZU010000169.1:0-4524 GCA_964509995.1 uncultured Eubacteriales bacterium
CTCCAGCTCTTATTGCCGGCCGGCTGGCTTCAGAATGACCTTCTCCAGCTTCAGGGCATTATTATTGACAACTGATGTTATCCTGAACCTCAGGACATGCTTTCCGGCCTCAAGGTCCACCCGGCCGAGACTGTGGGTGGCCGGGAAATAAATAGAGGGCGAGGGCTCCGATTCGCCTTTCAACACCGTCCGGTCGTCTATTTCCAGAAGAAAAGCGCTCTTTCCGCCCCACTGATAGGCGTAGGAAGCCAGCACCTCAAACTTCCCGCCCTGGCTCAGCTCGAATTCCCACTCCGGAAAGTCGTTTATATTCTGCCAGTTAGTCAGCATGGTCGTCCGGTAAAAATAATCCAGGTAGGCTCTCTGGCCCATGCTGGATTTGATTTCTGCCAGATAAACCGGAAGTTCCAGAACTCCGCCTGCTCCGGCTTTAATCCTGTAGGGTTCAGCCTGCGGCTTTCCTTCTGTTTCCACCACAGCCACGGTGGCCACGCCATCCAGCGGTTCTTCGGGCAGTTTTATCGTCAGGTCGTTTCCTTTCCGGAAATAGCCCAGCTTTTCGCCACTGGCCAGCAGGTAGACTTTTTGCACCTTATTCTTCAGCCCGGGCAGAACGAGCTTTTTATCCTGAGGCCAGCCCATGATATGGACATAAAGTCGGTTGCCCTTAACCGTGCACCGTCCAAAAAAAGGTAGCTTCTCAAAAATACTCGGTTCACTTCCGTAAATGGCTTCCCCGTTCACTTTAAGCCAGGCGCCGATCTGTTTCAGCCTTTCCACGAACTCGGGCTGGATGGTTCCGTCGGGCCGGGGTCCGATATTCAGAAGCAAATTCCCGCCCTTGCTGGCGATTTCAATCAGCTGACGTATGAGCTGCGGCCCGTTCCGGAACTCGGTTTCATAATGGTTGTAGCCCCAGCCGTTGAAATTCATGGTCAGGCAGACTTCCCACAGTCTCAGGCTTCCGTCTTCGTTTCGCCAGCCGGTGGCCGGAACATAATTTTCCGGTGTCCCGAAATCGCCCCTTCCCGGCGCCCGGTTGAACAGCCTGTCATTAATGATAATATCCGGTTTAAGCTGCCTCAGCATCTGACCGATGCCCGGAGCGTCGTAATCTTCGTTCTTGTGTTCCCATTCGCCGTCGAACCAGAGAATGGCCGGCTGGTACTTAAGCACCAGCTCCTGGAGCTGGCTTCTCATGTAGCTGACATAGCGTTTGAAATCTGCGCCTTTGACTGACCGGTCTTTTTCCCAGCTCCGGCGCGGCAGGTAATCCGGGTGATGCCAGTCCATGATGGAGTAATAAAAACCAATGGGCATTTTCTCTTCCCGGCAGGCCTCAACCAGCATTCCCAGCAGGTCTGTCTTGATTTTTGCCCCCAGGCTGTCGTTTTCGGTAAAAACGCTGTCATAGAGACAGAACCCGTCATGATGCTTGGAAGTGATGACGATGTATTTAACCCCGGCTTCCCTGGCCAGTCTGACCCATTCCTTTGGGTCGTAGTTAACCGGATTGAAGTTCATGGCTATTTTCTGATATTCGCGGTGAGGGATCTGGAGAAGTTCTCTGGCCCATTCTTCTCTGCCGATTTGAGAATAAACGCCCCAGTGAATGAACAGCCCGAATCTGGCTTCTCTGAACCAGGCCAGGCGGTCGGGCTGGTCCGGTCTCACTTCAGCCCCGATGGCTGCCAGCCCGGCGATTAGAAACACCAGCCAACCAGAAATCAGAGCTATTTTAGGACGGTGAAAATTGAATGAAGGAACAGGGCAAACCGCCTCCGGTCTGCAACTCGGGTTAATGCCTGTGCGTTCTGAAGACTTCATTTCGTTCCCTCCTGAATCCCGGAACTGCTTACCAATATTATCAGAACTGGAAGCATAAAATCATCTGGGAGAGACAGTTCTCCCGCTGTCATAACTTGAGGTTTCAGACTCAGTCACCCGGGCACTCACGGCTGAAATAGCCGGACTGTATTTTATGATTGACAATTATAAGGTGAAGAATTAGAGCAATGACCATTGCACCTTATTTAAGACAGAATAATACTCACTTAATCATTAACTTCAGGCGGGCCAGGCGTTCCCGGGCTCTGGCCACATTCTCCGGGTCCTCGCCCTCAGTGTCAGCCAGATAGAGTTCAAGAGCTCCGGCCGCTTCCTGCAGCCGGTTCGTTTCCAGACAGGCGATGGCCAGATTCAGATAGGCCCGGGGAGACGGTTTTACCTGGACCAGTCTTTCCAGAACGGGCAGGCTCTTTTCGTATTCGCCGAGTAGATTAAAGACCACGGCCAGGTTGAGCTGATAAAAGGCATTATCGGGGAAATCTGCGGCCAGAGAGGCGTAAACGTCCGCCGCTTCTCTGTTGCGCCCCAGACGAACCAGGCTCTCAGCTCTGGTCAGACGAATGGTTTCGTTTTCAGGTTCGATGGACAGAGCCCGCCCGGCAAAGCTCAAAGCATCCTCCAGCCTGCCCTCCTGTTCGCTGACTATGAGGCTAACCACCAGAGCATCAAAATTATTCGAATTCAAGGCCAGGGCTTTTTGGGCGGCTTCCATGGACTCGGCGATTTTTCCGGCAACCATCAGGGTCTGACTGAGTTTGGCCAGAAGGTAGTCAGAGCCCGGCAATACCTCCAGCCCCCGGTTCAGGGTGGCTGCCGCTTCCAGGTGTTTGTTCTGCAATCCCTGAACCCGGGATAGGTTCAGGTAGCTTGACTCCAGGGCGGGAGCCATTTCCACCAGACGGGCATAGACTCTTTCTGCGGCTTCCAGCTGTCCACGGATTTCCAGAAGTCCGGCTTCCTGATAGAGTCGTAATTCCTCCAGGCGCTCCTTGGGGTCAGCCAGTGGACCGGAGGTTTGCGGCCCGGCTACCTGCAGGTAACCCAGTGAGCGCAATCTTTCCTTCTCGGACGTGGTCATCTCCCGTCCGGCGGTGGCCAGACCGCTTCCGGCGGCGACCATCTTTTCCAGCCTGCTTTTTAGCTGGCCGGCCTTCCGGTTCCCGTCTGTGTAAAGGCTGGTAATTTCGCCGGGGTCATTTTTGAGATTGTAAAGTTCCGGTCGCGGAGCCTGGATGTATTTCCAGTCTCCCGAAATTATGCCCAGGAGCTCCGACCAGCCGTAATTTTCGCGGGGGAAAAAGCTTTCCAGATAGATGTCAGCCGGCTTTAATTTCCGACCCATAAGAAGGGGCCGGAGACTCTGCCCGTCAGAGACTGCGGTGCTCTTGAAGCCAAGCAGGTCGAGCACCGTGGGCATGATATCTATCAACCTGACCGGCTGGCTGATGACCTTTCTGGCTGGAAGTCCGGGGCCGGAGATGATAAAAGGCACCCTGACCGACATTTCGTACAGGAACAGCCCGTGCCCCTGTTCCACCTTCTCGCCAAAAGCCTCACCGTGGTCGCCGGCGACGATAATCAGCGTCCGGTCGAAACAGCCATATATCTTTAAGAGTTCGGTCACCTTGCCGACATATCTGTCCATGAAAGCGATTTCGCCGTCATAGGGGTCGGCCTGAAATTTGCGGGCAAATTCTGGAGGGGGATTGTAGGGGAAGTGCGGGTCAAAAAAATGAACCCAGGCAAAAAATCGAGAGTTGTAATTTTTCTCCAGCCAGCGGGAAAAAGATTCGTAAACGCTGCTGGCCGGCCTTTCTGCGTTGAAGGACTTGAAGGCTTTGCCCCTCTCGCTTTCGAAGATGTCGTCGTAGGTATCAAAACCCTGATCCAGACCGAAACGGGAGTCAACCGAAAAAGAAGAGACGAAAGCGGCGGTCTTGAATCCTTTTTCTTTCAGGATTTCAGTCAAGGTGGTGAATTCGGGCCTCAGGGCATAGTTGCCGTTGTTATGAACTCCGTGTCGATACGGATTTAGGCCCGTCAGGATGGAGGTATGCGAGGGCAGGGTCAGAGGGACCTGGCAGTAGGCATTCTGAAATCTGGTTCCGGTGGCAGCCAGTTCATCCAGGTTTGGAGAGCTTCCCGCCTGATAACCATAACAGCCAAGCCGGTCGGCCCGGGTGGTGTCCAGAGTTATCAGCAGCACATTCCAGCTGCCGGTCCGGGTGAGCTGCGGCCTGGAAAAAAATTTTTCTCTAAATATCAGGAAGGCGGCACCCACAACAATCAGCAGGGCGATGGCGATAAAGAAACCCCTGACCCTGATTTTATTCTGGCTGGCCTGTCGAGGTGGGTTTTCCGCTGCCGGGGCTGTTTCTGCCGGACGGGTCAGAATCTTTTCTCCCGGTCTGGAAGCTGGTTTTTGTCTTTTTCTCTTTTTCTTGCTCATGAAATAACCAGGAATCAGAACTGAGGCTGGCTTAATCATTATAACCCATCCGCTTTCTTTTCCAAAAACAACAGAACCCCGATGAGAAAATTCCGGCCCGGACGCCGTCTGCTTAATTGAAATCAAGCCTTAGAATACGGGTCAGCTCGGTTACTTATTTTACAGGCGAGAAATGATTTGACCGTCGAAGCGGGTTATCCGCTGCCGGCAATAACACTCTTCACTCC
>CAZDZU010000170.1:0-4489 GCA_964509995.1 uncultured Eubacteriales bacterium
GCTGAGTACGTATTTGTGTTTGAGGAAAAGTGAGAGCTGCACCCGGCCCTTCCTCGACTTAGATTAAATGGAAGAAAATTCGTTTCCGGTCGTCTAAATAATCTTAATAAAGAATAGGGTTAAGCATAATTTATATTTAGTTCCGATTTTCCCCGGTCGGGCTCAGGGGCCCGGGCCGGGTTGAATTCCGGCTGAAAAACAATCATAGCCCTGTTCAAGGTGGCTATCATGTTATTCCTGTCTTTTCAAAGTCGAATTAGATTCTTGAAATCCGGACTGATTTTAAGCCTGGTTCTGCTGGTATTCGGCGGTTCCCTGGCAGCGGGCGGTGATTTCAATTATAGCAGCCTGCCCAGGTTTTTCTTGACCTCCCCGGCCAGCGAACCGGACGGGCTGGTGCTCCGTTATAAACGGTCTGTCGGAGACGTGATTACTTACAAGCAGGTTTTTTATGCCGAACGGCAGGTGGCCCCGGACCGTCCTGAGTTCTTCAAATTTCGCATCGAGTGGACGGTAAAGGTGGCCACCATCGCCGAGAAAAATGGCCACCACATTCTGGCCATTCAGTACAATCGGGAGCAGGCCAGACTGCTCAATCAAAAGGAGCTGGAGGCGGTCCTGTCCCCGGAAGAAATCTTCGATGCTCTGGTGGAACAGACGGATTTTGACCTCCAGATGACCAGAGTGGTTGAGGTCGATGCCCTGGGCCGCAATCTCAACCACAGTTACTATTATAACGAGATGTTTTCCGGCCTTCATCCCCTGGCCACCCGCCTTTTTTCATTGCCCGAAAAGCCGGTTTATCCGGGACTGACCTATGAGGTTGAAGCCGAGGAACCGGTGGTGATGACCTACAGAGGAGTCATTCCCTGGGTTTTTGGAGAGATGCACGTTTTTGAGGGTCGGGTAGCCGGCGGCCGCCTGAAAGCCAATTTTTTTAAGGAATCGGGATTGCTGGAAAGCCTGGAATATGCGGGTGAGTATCTGGTAAACCGCAAACTGGTAAAAGAAACCTATCTTTATTCCTACCTCGGCCGGAAAAAAATGACTCTGCCCGAGATGCTCGGAGACGAAACCCTGAACAGGGCGCTGGTCCATGCCGCTCTGGCCAGGGATTCTTTCCGGGTGCCGGCCTCGGTCATAAAATCGTTTCTCGACAGTCACGATAAGGGCAGGAAGCGCCTGGCTGCTGCTTATTGTGCCCTTCGTGGAATTCCCGGCGGACTGGAGTTAGAACCCTATCTCTCTGACCCGGACCCGGTGGTCAGATTCAACGCTGTCAAGGCCCTGACCCTGCAGGCTTCCAGCCCCCGGCTGATGAAGGCCATTGCTCTTGACCCGGATGATCCTCTCCAGGCCCGGGCCCGTAATTTTCTTGAGAGAAGTTCCTACTTCATCCCGGAAACCTACCGTCAGGAATTTAGCAAACTCCAGGAATACATATACGGCGGGAGAGAGTCCGAACCCGATACCAATATCGGCCTGGATAAATTGCAGATGCTGCTGAAATTCATGAAGCCCCGGGGAGAACATCTGGGCGGCTTCTATAAGAAATTTATCAGCAATCCGGTCACCGGGAAAATCCAGCCCTATTTTGTATACCTGCCTGTGGATTATGACCCCAATGAATTGTTCCCGGTGGTCGTTTATTTTGGAGGCGGAGACGGACGCGGAGACCAGGCCCTGACCGAAGCTTATCAGGAGCTGATGAAGGCCGATGAAATGACCAGTTTTATCCTGGTTGCTCCCCAGGCCGAAGGAATGTGGTGGGAGGAAGCCTCAACCGAAGGATTTCTCAAGATGGCCACCGAGGTGTTGAGCACCTACAGCATTGACACCGACCGCATCTACGCGGCCGGCACTTCGAACGGAGCCATGGCCACTTTCTTTTACGGAACCCACCTGGCTGACCGCTTTGCGGCCATTTTCTCCAACATGGGTTACCCCGTGGTCAAGCACTCTCCGCCTGAAACTCCGGCCGATGCCGAGGTTCTGAAAAACCTGAAAAACACCCCGGTCTACATCGTTCACGGCGACAGCGACAACATGGTCTTTCCGGTCGGCAGTCAGAGAGCTTACCAAACTCTCCGGCGCTTGAGATACGATGTTCAATACGATGAACTCCAGGGGCGGGACCATGATATCAAGCTGAGCGAGCTGCGGGGGAAAATGATCAGGTGGTTCCGGGAGAAAGTTCGAAATGCCGTTCCCAAAAAGTTGGACTACGTGATCAACGACCGGCAATTCAACTGGCACTACTGGGTCAGGGTCGATAAGGTCAGAGCTCTTCCGGCTCAGGTTTCGGCTGAGATCGATGAGAGCAAGAATGAAGTAAGGATCAAGACCAGGAACGTGGAAAGCCTGACCGTCTTCTGCGACGGCCGGGAACTTGACCTGTCCCGGGAAATCAGGATTATCCTGAATAATAAAGAAGTCTTTTCCGGGATAGTCGAACCTTCAGCCGCGGCGGTGCTGGAGACCATCCGGACCCGCCTGGACCCGGCTCTAAGTTTCGGAGCCTCCGTTAAAATCGAAGCCGATTGAACAGGGGACACCCTACGGTGTCCCTTTTTTAGGCTCCGGGGACCACTTTTTTTATGGGTAAGCTAAAATGAAAAAATCGGGGACACCTTAGAGTGTCCCCACTTGTAATTGGCAGGATTAAGTTTTAATCTGTTAGCTAAGAAAAATCCGGACAGGAGCTTGCCCGCAAGCCATGGACGATATCGCCCGCGGAGTCAGGTCCTTTACCATAGGCACCACTATCAGCCGCCTGCTCGGCCTGGGGCGGGAGATGGTTTTTGCCCACCTGTTCGGCTCCAGCCGCTCGACCGATGCCTTCAACGCTGCCTTCCGGATTCCCAACCTGCTGCGCGACCTGTTTGCCGAAACCTCTCTTTCGGCAGCTTTTGTCCCGGTGCTGACTGAACAAAAAAAGCAAAGCAAACAACAGGAAAACCTGCTGGCTTCCAATATCTTCAACACGCTGCTGCTCGTAGTCGGAGCGCTGACCATCCTGGGTATGGTCTTCAGCCGGCCGGTGGCCTCTCTGGTGGCCATGGGCTTTGGCCAGATTCCGGAAAAACTCAACCTGACGGCCAGCCTGACCATGATTACCTTCCCTTTCCTGCTGTTTGTTTCTCTGGCCGCCTGGGCTATGAGCTATCATAACACCGAGGGCTCGTTCTTCATTCCCTCGGTTGCTCCGTCCTTTTTCAACGTGTTTTCGATTGCTGTTCCTGTGGCCATGTTCGGCTGGTACACGGCCCGTGGCGGCGACCCCATCTTCGGGGCGGCAATCGGAGTTACGGTGGGCGGGCTGATGCAGTTCCTGGTCCAGGTTCCGGGAGTTTTTCGGCACGGCTTCCGCTACCGACTCTACCTCAACTGGCGCGACCAGCAGTTTCGACGGGTAATGGGCCTGTTTGTTCCGGTGGCCATCGGTCTGGCCGGTTCCCGGATCAACGTCTTCGTCAATACCATTCTGGTCTCCTACCTGGCGGAGCGCTCGATGACCTGGCTCAATTACGCCTACCGCATCATGCACCTTCCGCTGGGGCTGTTTGGCATTGCTGTCGGCACCGTCGCTCTGCCGCGCTTTTCCCGCCTGGTTCTGGAAAACCGGCCCGAGGAACTCAAAGCCGGACTGCTCGATTCCCTGAAGATGGTTTTTTTCCTGACCGTGCCTTCGTCCATATTAATTGCCTTCTTTTCTTACCCGCTGACCCGCCTTATCTACCAGCGCGGACAGTTCAGCGCTGCTGACACGGCTGCCGTCAGCCAGGCCCTCGTGCTTTATGTTCTGGGCATCCCCTTCATCTCGGCCCTGCGCAACGTGGCTTCAATTTTTTATGCCCATCAGGATGCCCGGGCCCCGATGTATGCCAGTTTCGTCTCCATAGCTCTCAACATTGTCATGAATCTGGCCCTTATGAAGCCCATCGGTTTTCTGGCTTTTCCGCTTTCTGCTTCAGTGGCCAGCGTCTTGAATATCTATGTGCTGGCCCGCTGGCTGCCCGGCAAAATCGGCCCGACCGATTTCAATCCGGTTTACAAATTTTTTCTGAAACTGGCCCTGGCTTCAGTTGCCGCCGGTCTGGTCGGGCTCTATGGTTTCAAAGCCCTGACCCCCGGTTTCGGGACTGCCTTCTTCCCGGTTCTGACCCTGACCATAGTCTGCGGACTGGCCTCGCTGCTCATCTTCTACACTGCCGGCCGGCTGCTCGGTCTTAAAGAAATCGACGGCTACCTGAAGCGATTCTTCAGAAGATGAGTTTTTCTCGGGGCGATCGGCCCGGAGTATTTATATTTTGGCAGTATGCAGCCAGACCGGACTTTTCCCATCCGCTTCCTGACGTTCGGGCCGAGATCCATCAGCCCCGGGGCCCTGACCGAATGGAAGTTAGCCCAAATCCTCCGGGCTGGCTTTCTTTACGCTCTCTGGAAGAGATGAATCCGCGTTCTTTCCGGGCTTCTCGTTTTTTCTCCG
>CAZDZU010000171.1:0-4478 GCA_964509995.1 uncultured Eubacteriales bacterium
GGAAAAACCTGCCATCATTTTTATAATCTGCCTCTGGGTGAGATTTATGCTCTGGGGGTGGACCTGGAAGAGCCCTACAATATCTACGCCGGACTGCAGGACCACGACTCCTGGAAAGGACCTTCCAATTCCTGGTCGGGCCAGGTTAACCTGAGCGACTGGATTACGGTCGGGGGTGGGGACGGAATGTACAACGTGGTCGACCCGGCTGACAGCCGCTGGGTGTACAACTGCCGTGAGTTCGGGAACTTTTTCCGGCTCGACCAGAAAACCGGCACACGCCAGAGGATTCAGCCCCAGAGAAGCCAGGATAAAGAACCATATCGCTTCAACTGGACTCCACCAATTCATCTTTCGCCTCATAATGGCTCCATAGTCTATATCGGAGCCCAGGTTCTGTTGCGTTCTCTTAACCGGGGTGATAACTGGGAAGAGATAAGTCCGGACCTGACCACCAATGATAAAAACAAACAGGGTGGTGCCGGCAACATAACCTTCTGCACCATAACCACCATTTCTGAGTCGCCCCGGAAGCCGGGAGTTATCTGGGTCGGAACCGATGACGGGAAAGTTCAGATGACAGCCAACGGCGGGGCAACCTGGACTGATTGCACTCCGGCTCTGACCAGGGCTGGAGCTCCGGCCCATCTCTGGGTAAGCCGGGTTCTGGCCTCGCCTCACGACCCGGGCACTGCTTTTGTTACCAAGAGCGGCTTCCGGAATGACGATTTCAGGTCCTATATTTTCAGGACAAATGATTACGGCCGGACCTGGACTTCCATTTCGGCCGGCCTTCCCGACAGTCCGGTCAACGTGATCATTCAGGACGCCAGAAATCCGGAGCTTCTTTTTGCCGGCACGGATAACGGCCTGTTCGTTTCCCTTGACCAGGGGAAGAGCTGGCTTCCATTCCGGAACAATATGCCCGCGGTCAAGGTGACGGACCTCGTAATTTACCCCCGAGAAGCTGACCTGGTGGTCGGGACCTACGGGCGGGGCATCTGGATTGCCAACATCTGGCCGCTGCGGGAGATAAGACCGGAGATTCTGAAGGAACAGGTCTATCTGTTCACCATCAGACCGGCCATCCAGAAACAATATCCGGTTTTCGGCAATTATCATCTGACCGGCGACAATCACCTATTCACGCCGAATGAACCCGATGAAGTGGTTATCTATTATTACCTGATGGAAGAAACAAAGGACAGAGTTAAAATCAGACTCTATGATGGGGAGAAAAACCTGCTGCGGGAGCTCGAAGGCTCCGGCAAATCCGGGTTGAACCGGGTAAGCTGGGACATGAGAAAAACCGGCGGCGGAAGGCCGGGGCCAAAGGTGGAACCGGGGAATTATGTCGTGGTCCTTGAAGTTGCCGGGAAGAAATTCGAGCAGCGGGCTCTGATTTCAAAGAGGATAAGCTGGTCGTTAGAGCCGAGGCCGGTAGTGTTGAAGACTGCGGATTAACAGAGGTATGGCAATAAATAAAGATTGAGTTTGATCGCCAATATTGAGCTTTAATAGTCACCGACAAATGGGCTATGATGTCAGGTGAAATAAGGATAACCCGGATTTAAGGAGGTGCTGATGTTAATAAAAAGAGTAATCGGCCGAAAATGGGTCTTGCTGGCTTTCCTGTCGGCAGCGGCTTGGCTGCTCCCGGCCTGTTCGAAGGAAACGAAGGATTATTCAATCCAGCCGGCCAACCTGACCGAGGTTCGTTTTGCAGACAATTTCTGGAGTTTCAGGATAGATAATAACGGGCGGGTGACCATTCCCCACTCATTCAAGCAGAGCGAGGATACCGGCCGGATCAAGAATTTTGAGATAGCGGCCGGACTGGCCCAGGGGGATTTCTGTAGCCGTTACCCCTTTGACGATTCGGATATTTACAAGATGATAGAAGGGGCTTCCTACCAGATGATGCTCAATCCCGACCCGGAGCTCGATAAATACCTGGACAGCCTGATCGCCAGGGTTGCCGCTGCCCAGGAGAAGGATGGTTACATTTACACCGCCCGGACCATCAAAAACAAGGGCGGGAAGATTCCTCTGGAAGAATGGGTGACCGACAGGAGATGGGAAAGAGAACAGGATGCCCATGAACTCTATAACGCCGGTCACCTCTACGAGGCGGCTGTTGCCGATTACCTGGCTACTGGCAAAAAGACCCTGCTCGATGTGGCCCTAAAAAATGCCGAGCTAATCTTGAAGGACTTCGGTCCCGGCAGGGTGATGCTTCCCCCCGGTCACCAGGAAATTGAAATCGGGCTGGTCAAGCTATACCGACTGACCGGAAAGAAAAAATATCTGGACCTGGCCAGATTCTTCCTGGACCAGCGCGGAAACAAAGAGGGCCATGAACTTTATGGTTTTTATTCTCAGGACCATCTGCCGGTAAGGGAGCAGAAAGAGGCCGTCGGCCATGCGGTCCGGGCTGCCTACATGTATTCAGGTATGGCTGACGTGGCCGCTCTGACCGGCGACCAATCTCTGGTCCAGGCTCTGGATGGTCTGTGGGAGGACGTCGTTTACAGAAAAATTTATCTGACCGGCGGGATCGGCTCTACCGGTGCCTGGGAGGGCTTCGGTCCGGCCTACAATCTGCCCAATGGTTCGGCCTATGCCGAAACCTGCGCTTCCATTGCCAACGCCTTCTGGAATTACCGAATGTTCCGGCTTCATGGTGAGGCTAAATACCTGGATGTTTTTGAGAGGGTCGTCTACAACGGGTTCCTGTCCGGTATTGCTCTGACCGGAGACCGGTTCTTCTATGCCAATCCGCTGGCCTCCTTCGGTCAGCATGAAAGAAGCCCCTGGTTCGGCTGCGCCTGCTGCCCGCCCAATATCGTCCGTTTCATTCCGCAGCTCGGCCAGTTTGTTTATGCCACCTCCGGCGACCGACTTTATATTAACCTTTTTGCCCGGAGCCGGGGTCGGGTCAAAATGGATGACCAGAAAGTGGAGCTGGAGCAGGAAACAGAATATCCCTGGAAGGGCGAGATTAAAATAAAAGTCAGTCCGGACAGGCAGGATGATTTTACGGTCATGCTGCGGATTCCAGGCTGGGCGCTCGGTCAGCCGATCCCCGGAGACCTCTATCGTTATGGCGACCAGAAAGAAACCAGGCCAGTGGTTAAGGTCAACGGAGAGGAAGTGGCCCTCAACCTGGAAAAAGGTTTCCTGCCGATTACCAGAAAATGGAAAGCCGGCGATAGCATTGAGGTTAACCTGCCGCTGGATCCGCGCCCGGTGCTGGCTCAGGAAAAAGTTAAAGACGATTCGGGGCTGGTGGCTGTGGAAAGGGGTCCACTGGTTTATTGTGCCGAGTGGCCGGATAACGAAGGCCGGGTGAGCAACCTGCTCCTGCCCGAAGGGGCTACCCTGTCTTCAGAATTCAGGAGCGACCTGCTGGGCGGGCTGGTGGTGGTCAAGGCTTCCGGCCGGGCTTATCGCCTGGAGAAAGAAAAGGTCGTTGTCCAGGACAAAGAGATAACTCTCATTCCTTATTACGCCTGGGCTCACCGTGGGCGCGGGGAAATGGCTGTCTGGATAGCCCGGGACGAATCCAGGGTCAGGCCGACGCCAGAACCTTCTCTGGCTTCTAAGGCCAGAGTTACGGCCTCAGAGGGAGCCCGTGGGGCCAGGTTCATCAACGACCAGTATGAACCCACCAGTTCCATCGACCACTCGGTCGGTTATCTTCACTGGTGGCCAAAAAAGGGGACGACGGAGTGGGTAAGCTATGAATTTTCGTCCCCCGTCCGGGTGTCAGAAGCCGCAGTTTACTGGTTCGATGATACCGGCCTGGGCGAGTGCCGGGTGCCCGAGAACTGGAAGCTATATTATAAAAAAGGAAACGACTGGGTACCGGTTAAGAACCTGAACCCTTACGGAGTGGAAAAGGATAAATACAACCCGGTGAAGTTTTCTCCGGTAGTAACCACCGGACTGAAAATGGAGATAAAGAGCCAGGACAAATTTTCAGCGGGCGTTCAGGAGTGGCGGGTAAAATAATCAGCAAGGATAGAAAATAAACAAGCCTGATGATGGCCGGTCCCGGTGGTATCCCGGGCGGCTGGAAGATAATATTAAAACTAAGGCTGAAGAGTCCGGGACAGGCTTCTGGCTAATCAGAAAATTAGGCGCCGGGTGTCGGAATCAGCCCGGAGAAGAATTCATAAAAGATAATCCTGAGGAGGAGAAGATGAAAATCAGCCAGGCCATTGAAATATTAAATGGAATGACCCGGGTGGCGGGAGTGGCCGGGTCTACCCTGAGGAGTGGAGGGGATGAATCCGGGCGGGACCTGAACAATGCCTCTGGATCTTACCAGAAATCAAAACTTCTGACTGCCGAGCGGATAGGGCGGCCGGGGTCCAGCCTGGTGATTATTATTCTGGCCCTCCTGGTTTTGCTGGCCTGGCAGCCGGGTTTCCCGGGCCAGGAGAAACAGTTGCTGCCCAATCCATCCTTTGAAG
>CAZDZU010000172.1:0-4475 GCA_964509995.1 uncultured Eubacteriales bacterium
GGATTTCGTCCTGGTCATCGATCCCCTGTCGATCTTCATGGCCATAGTTTCGTCGTTCATCGGGTTCCTGATCATCATTTACTCGCTCGGCTACATCCACCACGAAGACCACCAGAATGAATACTACCTGATGGTGGTGCTGTTCATCGGCTCCATGATGGGGCTGGTATTCTCCAGCAGCCTGGTGTTCATGTACCTGTTCTGGGAAATCATTGCCATCGCCTGCTGGCGGCTGATAGGTTTTTACCGGCAGAAGGACTACATCCTGAAAGCCGATAAAGCCTTTCTGGTCACCTTCGGCGGGGCGGCGGTCATGTTGCTGGGCTTCATCCTCATCTACGGGCAGACCGGCACCTTTAACCTGGTGGATATGCGCGGCGTGGCCATCTCCGGCACAGCCGTCCTGTTGATCCTGTTCGGCATGTTCTCCAAGTCAGCCACCGTTCCTCTCCACACCTGGCTGCCGGACGCCGGCGTAGCCCCGACAACCGTTACTGCCCTGCTGCACGCTGCAGTCCTGGTCAAAATCGGCGTCTATGCCTATGCCCGGCTGTTCCTTTACACCTTTAAGATTCCCCCCGACTGGCAGCAGGCCATTATCATCCTGGCCATTCTGTCCAGCCTGATTTCGGCGGGCGCGGCCACGGTGGAGAATGACTTCAAAAGGATTCTGGCTTATTCCACGGTCAGCCAGATCGGTTATATTTTCCTCGGTCTCAGCGTGGCTACACCGACTGCCATTTCCGGCTCCCTGCTGTTCATCCTGATGCACGGACTGGCCAAAGCCGGTCTGTTTCTCTGCGCCGGGATTGTGATCCACGCCACGCACAAACGCGACATCAGAGAGATGGGCGGCCTGATCAAGACCATGCCCGTCACGGCCATCTCTTTTCTGATCTGCGCTTTTTCGGTCATCGGATTGCCGCCGCTGGGCGGATTTTTCTCCAAGTTCCTGGTCATCATGGGCACGGTCCAGGCTGACCAGGTCTGGGTAGCGGCCCTGGCCCTGTTTACCGCTGTCCTGACCATGTTTTATCTGCTGCGGGTTTTCGCTCTGGTGTTTCTGGGTGAACCTAAAATTCCGGCCCCGGAGAAAACCCCGTCCATGGTCGGGGTGGTGGCCACCCTGGCCGTGCTGTCGGTCGTGGCCGGGTTGCTGGTCAGCTACCCGATGAAACTTGTCCAGATGGCAACAACTCACATCAGCTGGTGGCTAAGATGAGCTCAACAATTTTATTATGGCCCATTCTTATTCCGGCCGCGGTGGCGGTAGTGCTGCTGCTCGTTCCGTCCCGGGTCAAATATCTGCGGGAAATTTTATCCGTCCTGACCTCCGGAGCCCTGCTTTACCTGGGCTTCGTGCTCTTCGGACAGAAAAACTTGACGCTGGTTCAAGACTGGCTGGGCACGGGCATCAATTTCGACCTGAAGCTGTATCATTTTTCAGCCTTCATCCTGCTGGCTCTGTCAGGATTCCTGTTCCTGATCTGCCTGTACTCGGCGGTCAAGATGCGCAACCATCCGCGGGTCAGAGAATACTACGGATATGTTTTTCTGGCCGCTGCCTTTTCCAACGGTGCGGTGCTGGCCAATAATTTTGTGGTCCTGGTGTTCTTCTGGGAAGCGCTGCTGATCACGACCTACGCTCTGGTCACTCTGGGCCTGAAGCCCACCTCCCACCGCACGGCCGTAAAGTCCCTGATGATAGGCGGCTTCTGCGATTTCGCCATGATCCTGGGAATCGGGCTGCTCTGGGCTTCGACCGGCACCCTGACCATGGATAAAGTCCAGGTGGAGCCCCACGGGCTGACCGTGGCCGCCTTCGTGCTGATGATGATCGGGGCTATCGGTAAAGCCGGAGCCATGCCCTTCCACACCTGGATTCCCGACGCCGCCATCGACGCGCCGGTGAGCTTCATGGCCTTCATGCCGGCTTCCTTTGAGAAGCTCCTGGGCATTTATCTTCTGGCCCGCATTACTCTTGATTTCTTTGAGCTCAAAGCGGGCAGCGGCCTGTCCATACTGCTGATGATCATCGGCGCGGCCACCATAGTTTTTGCCGTCTTCATGGCCCTGATTCAAAAGGATTTCAAGAAGTTGCTGTCCTTCCACGCTGTCAGTCAGGTAGGGTATATGGTGCTCGGCGTGGGCACGGCCATTCCCGTTGGAATCGCCGGGGGCATCTTCCACATGATCAACCACGCCATGTATAAGTGCGGCCTGTTCCTGAGCTCCGGCTCGGTCGAGCACCGGACCGGAACCACCGAGCTAAAAAAGCTGGGAGGGCTGGCCCGGGAAATGCCCTGGACCGCGGCCGGCTTTGTGGTCTGCGCCCTGGCCATCTCTGGGGTCTGGCCGCTCAACGGTTTTGTGTCCAAGGAAATGGTATTTCACGGGGCACTGGAAACTGGCTATCCCATCTTCGCCATTGCTGCCTGGGTTGGCGCTATCTTTACCTTCGCTTCCTTCCTCAAGGCCGGGCATTCGGTCTTCTTCGGACCGCGCTCGGCTGAAGTTCCAAAAACCAGAGAAAGCGAAGCTCCGATCGTCCTGCCGATTCTGATTCTGGCCGCCCTGTGCATCACCTTCGGTGTATACAATAAGCTCCCTCTGGTGAATTTCATCCAGCCAATTCTGGCCGGGCACCCGGAAGCGGGGGAGCACCTGGACTTCACCTCTCATGCCCTGGACCTTTTTAACCCGGTAGCCGGTGTGTCTATCCTGTGCTTGATTATCGCCCTGGGCATTCATTTTTACGGCTGGAACCGCGGCGGCAAAAAGGCCTACCTGGCTTCCGAGCCGATTCACAACCTGCCGGTGCTGCACAGGCTGTACGACCTGTCAGAGGCGCGGTTCTTCGACCTCTACGAACAGGGAGTGAAATTCCTGCAGTGGCTGTCGCGGTTGCTGTTCCGGTTCATTGACCGGCCGGTCGATTATCTATACGAAAAAGTGGTGACCGCTGCCGGCCGCACCTTTACCGGCCTGCTGCAAAAAGCCCATAACGGTCAGTATGCCAATTATCTGGCCTGGACTGTCGGCGGCCTGGTGGTCGTCGTCTGGATAATACTTCAGTTATTAAAATAGAGGAGGAGCGGTGGTTTTTTCATTCATTGTCATTCCTTTACTGATAGCTGCTTTTCTGCCTCTGATCGGAAAATTTTCTAAAAAATTGCTGCCCGACCTTGTGACCAACGCCGCTCTGGCTTTCCTGGTGTTCAACTCCCTGCTGCTGGTCAAGCCTATCTTCAACCAGGGCGTAATCGTTCAGAACCTTAACTGGCTGGGCGAAAAGGTTAACCTGCAGGTAGCCCTGGACGGTTTCAACCTGTTCATGCTGTTCACGATTTCCCTGGTCAGTCTGTGCATCTCGCTCTTTTCCATCGATTATCTGGAACATTATGGCCACAAGTCCACCTTCTATGCGCTGTTCCTGGTGATGATCGCCGGCATGAACGGACTGGTGCTGGTCCCCGACCTGTTCTCAATCTATCTTTTCCTGGAAGTGGCGGCGGTGGCCTCCTATGCTCTGGTGGCCTTCGGCCTGGGTTATGACGAGCTGGAAGCCTCCTTCAAGTATCTGATGCTGTCGGTGGTGGCTTCGGCCTTCGCCCTGCTCAGCATCACCATTATCTTCGGGATGACGGGAAGTCTCAGCTTCCAGGCCGTGGCTCAGGGCCTCCAGGACCTGGGGGGCAGGCCGGTGATTGGAGTCTGTGTCGCTTTCTTCATAATGGGTTTCGGGTTGAAAGCGGCCCTGGTGCCCTTCCATGCCTGGCTGCCCGATGCCCATTCTTCGGCCCCGGCTCCAATTTCCGCCATGCTGTCGGGATTGCTGATCAAGGTTTCAGGCATCTACGCTCTTTTCAGAATAATCTACAGCGTTATCGGTCTCACGCCGGCCATGAGCCAGCTGCTCATGTCCCTGGGCACGGTTTCCATGGTAGTAGCCGCACTGCTGGCTCTGGGTCAAAAAGATATCAAGCGAATGCTGGCCTATTCTTCCATCAGCCAGGTGGGTTATATCGTCCTGGGGCTGGCACTGGGCACGCCGCTGGGAATCGCCGGAGGGCTGTTCCATCTTTTCAACCATGCCGTGGCCAAAGGGCTTCTGTTCTTGAATTCCGGCTCCATTCAGCACATCACCGGCACCCGCAACCTGGAGGAGCTGGGCGGTCTCGGTAAGGTGGTTCCGGTTACTGCCGGCACCAACCTGGTCGGGGCACTGTCGATCGCCGGGGTGCCGCCGCTGGCCGGCTTCTGGAGCAAGCTGATCATAATCATGGCCCTCATCCAGGCCCGGGAATTTGGCTATGCTCTGATTGCCATTCTGGCAAGTATCCTGACCCTGTGGTACTACCTCCTGATTCAGCGGAAAGCCTTTTTCGGGCGGGTCAGCGAAAAGTGGCTCCAGGTCAGGGAAGCGCCTTTCTGGATGTCGGCAGCCAATGTGGTGCTGGCTCTGGTCTGCATCC
>CAZDZU010000173.1:0-1355 GCA_964509995.1 uncultured Eubacteriales bacterium
ATGTCTCGGTAATCCCCCTGGAGGAGACGACCGGGACAGCCTCCTAAGATGGGACAGGCTCCCGTTATAGTCTTTTTTTCGACCATATTTTCCTGCCAAATTGCTTTTCTGCCGGCGGGCCCGAGCATTTTCCTGCCGCACGGGTGATGAATTGTTCGTTGACCAGGTTCGCGTCGTTCTGATTGCCGGAAAAGGAGGGGACGGTTGCGTCAGCTTCCGGCGGGAATACCGGGTTCCAAAGGGAGGACCGGACGGTGGCCGCGGCGGCGACGGCGGCAATATTTATCTGGTGAGCGACCCCAACCTGAATACGCTTTCTTATTTCAGATACCATCCCATTAACAGGGCCAGAAAAGGCGCCCCGGGCCAGGGTTCCAATAAACAGGGGAAGAGAGGGCGGGATCTTTATCTAAAAGTTCCGGTGGGGACCATGGTCAGGGATGCCGTCACCGGGGAGATTCTCCACGACTTCCTGAAGCCGGGAGAAATTTTCCTGGCGGCCAGAGGAGGTCGGGGAGGACGGGGAAATGCTTCTTTTGCCACTTCGACCCATCAGGCGCCAAGGGAAAGCGAAAAGGGCCGACCGGGAGAGGAAAAGGAACTGATCCTGGAACTGAAATTGATCGCTGACGTCGGGCTGGTTGGCTTTCCCAACACCGGTAAATCCACACTGATTTCCAGGATCTCGGCCGCCCGGCCGGAGATAGCCGACTATCCTTTTACCACCCTGACTCCCAATCTGGGAGTGGTGGATGTGGATGAGGACAGGAGCTTTGTGGTGGCTGATATTCCGGGGCTCATAGAAGGCGCCCATCGGGGGCAGGGACTTGGCATCCAGTTCTTGCGGCATGTTGAAAGAACCAGGATCCTGGTGCACCTGATTGATGTTTCCACGCTCAGCGGCCGCGACCCGGTTAAAGATTACCGGATCATTCAGGCCGAGCTCAAGGCTTTCAACCCGGAACTGGCCACAAGAAAGCAGGTGATTGTGGCCAACAAGATCGACCTGCTGGGAGAGGACAGGAAAAGGCTGCAGGCGGTCAGGAGGCTGGCGGCAAGGGAGAAAAAACCCTTTCTGGCCATCTCTGCCCTGACCGGCGAGGGCCTGCAAAATCTGGTCAGATTACTGGCCGGACTGCTTACGGAAACCGGTAACGAACCTGCCCCGGGAAAGAATGCGGATAAAGCGAGCGGCCAAGAGGTATAAAGAATGAGTTTGACCGGTCTGTTCGGGGGAACTTTTAACCCTATCCACCTCGGACACCTGAAAGTGGCCGAAGAGGTCTGCCGCCGCTTTCCGCTGGACAGGATTTTGTTCATTCCATCTTACATCCCGCCGCATAAGAGTTCTGGAG
>CAZDZU010000173.1:1365-4404 GCA_964509995.1 uncultured Eubacteriales bacterium
CCGGCTTTTGAGGTTTCGGAGGTCGAGGCCCGCCACCCCGGGCCCTCTTATTCCATAATTACCCTGAGAAAATTAAAACAAGACTGGCCCGAAGACCGGTTTTTCTTCATTGTCGGGACGGATGCTTTCCTGGAAATAGAGACCTGGAAGGATTATGACCAGCTAATCAGGGAATGTTCTTTTATTGTTGTCAGACGGCCCGGGTTCGAGATAGAATTATTAGAGAAAGTGATAGAAAGAATAGGAATAAGACCGGCCACAATTCTTAAACCCCGCCAGCGGGTTGTTTTTAAGTCAGAGAACCTGAAGCCGGGCAGCATTTTTCTGCTGGCGGCCCGGACACCGGATATCTCATCGACCGAAATCAGAAAGCGGGTCAGGGCCGGCCTGTCGATTGCAGGCCTGGTCCCGCCGGGGGTGGAGCAATACATAAAAAGATATAAACTTTATTTCTGAGGAGAATATGGCCAACAAGCAAGAGAAACCAAAAAAGTTCACGAAGAGAAGTCTGCCCGCTGAAGTCAGAAAATCCATCAAGGCCGCTCTGGCCAAAAAAGCCGAAGAACTTTGCGTTCTGGACCTCAGAGAACTGGCCAGCTTCACCGATTTTTTCGTCATCATGCACGGCAATTCATCCCGTCAGAATGTGGCCATTTATGAGAGCATTGAAGAAGAACTGGCCGGCGAAAAAATTAAACCGTTTGGCATTGAAGGTCTGGAAACTGCCGAGTGGATACTCCTTGATTACGGTAGCTTTGTGGTTCACATTTTCTCCCGGAGGGCCCGGGATTTTTATGCCCTGGAAAAACTCTGGGCCGATGCTCCCAGGCTGGATTACTGAGCGAAAAGAATTCCTGTAAAAACAACTTGACTTTTTTGCGATAATCTATTTAATTAAATCCCGCTTCTAATGGAACTTGTTTTTTTATGGCCCGGGAAAACCAAGAATCAGTATCTGAGGGCCCTGCAGCAGGAGTTCCTGTCCAGGCTGCAGTTTTTCTGCCGGGCCAGGATAGTGGAAACGACCGAGGCCAGGGGGTTGAAAGAAAATCAGCCGGGCCGGGTACTGGAGACAGAAGCCAGGGGGCTTGAAAAACACCTCAAGGATGGCTATATTATCTGCCTTTCAGATAAAGGAAGAATGATGACTTCGGAGGAACTGGCTGGATTGCTCGAGAAGCAGGCGATGGTCTCTGCCAGAAAAATCATGTTTCTGGTCGGGGGTTTTCTGGGACTGGCTCCGGACCTCATGAAGAGAGCCGACCTCCAGTTGTCGCTGTCTCCGCTGACTTTTTCGCATGAACTGACCAGGGTTGTCCTGCTGGAGCAGGTCTACCGGGCCTTGAGCCTTATAAAAGGATATGCCTATCCCAAATGAGAGGGGGTTAAATGCCGGCTAAAGCCAAACTTACCAAGAAAGAGAAAGAGGAATTCAAGAAACTGCTGCTGGAAAAGAAAAACAGCATCATCAGGAAACTGAGCCAGTATTATACCGATAGCAAGGAAATCGAGACCGACACGGCTCTGGACCTGGTGGACAAAGCCGAAACCTCTTATACCAAGGAATTCTTGCTGGGGCTGACCGACAGCGAACGGGAACAGCTGTCTCTTATAGACCAGGCTCTGGAAAGACTTCAGAAGAGCGAGTTCGGCCTGTGCCTCATCTGTCATAAGGAAATTAACAAGAAGAGGTTGAAAATTATTCCCTGGGCTCCCTATTGCATCGAGTGTCAGGAAAAGAAAGAGGGCGAATCAAAAGAACGGTGAAACCTGGTTTCAGCCTGAGCCGGGTGCTTCACCCGGTGACGGCGACCATTTTCCCTTCCTTCTGCCGGCTGTGCGGCGGGGCTCTTGATGAACCGGGTGAAAAAATAGTCTGCACCCGCTGCTTTGATCGGATAGAGGTCCACCGGGGACCGGTCTGCCCGGTCTGTGGCCGTTTTTATCAGCAGGCAACTGCTACCGGTCAGCTCTGCGGTAGTTGCCTCGAAAGGGCGCCGGAGTTTTCTCGCCACCGCTCGCTCGGTCCTTATTCTGGAAGATTGAAAGAGGTCATCCTGCTTTTTAAGTATAAGAGTTGCGAAATACTGAGCCGGCCGCTGTCCGAAATAGCCTACAGGCAATTTGCGGGAGACGGTTTATTCGAGGACCTGGACTTTATTGTTCCTGTTCCCCTTCACCGGAAAAGGGAAAAACAACGCGGATTCAATCAGGCTGAACTTCTCGGACGGGCGCTTTCTCGTTGGAGTGGCGTCCCTGTGCTTTCAGGTGTTCTAATAAAGATAAGGAATACCCCGGCTCAGGTTTCCCTGGAAGCAGCCGAAAGGGAAATCAACCTTCGCCGGGCATTTATGGTAAAGAACGCCTCGAAAATAAGCGGAAGGGTGGTCCTGCTGGTTGACGATGTTTTCACCACCGGGTCGACTCTCACCGAGTGCGCGGCCGAACTCCGCAGGGCTGGAGCCGAGGAAGTGAGGGGCCTGACCCTGGCCAGAGCAGTTTAAAATAAAAAACCCCCGTCCGCGGACGGGGGAGGTACTGGCGACCGGTTATTTGGTTGCTTTTTCGCTGGATTTTTCGGCTGTCTGAGGTTTAACTATTTTGACCTTGCGAGGTTTAACTTCGGCTTTCTTGGGCATATGGACCTTGAGCAGTCCGTTTTCATATTCGGCGCTGATCTTCTCCTGGTCCACATAATTTGGCAGGCTGAATGAACGGTAGAAGGAGCCATAGGCCCGCTCAATACGGTGATAATTTTCTTCCCTGGTCTCCTTTTCGAACTTTCTCTCGCCCCTCAGGCTCAGGGTGTTATCTTCGACCTTGATTTCCACGTCCTTCTCCTCGACGCCCGGCAGCTCGGCCGTCAGGACCAGCTCGTTTTCGGTTTCATAGATGTCCACGGCCGGAGACCAGGTACTCTGAATAATGTCTGATTCCTCGAATTTTGGAGAGGAAACCAGATCCTCAAACAGCCTGTTCATCCTGTCGCGCAGCACCATGATGTCCCGGAAAGGATCCCATTTAGTGATGGCCATGGTC
>CAZDZU010000174.1:0-4393 GCA_964509995.1 uncultured Eubacteriales bacterium
GCATAACGGGCGGCGGTCAGAAGTTCCTCATCCGATATTTTTTTATTTATAACCCTTCTCAGTCGTTCGCTCCCGGCTTCCGGAACCAGGGTAAACCCCGTCTTCCTTATCCGGACAATATTCTCGACAACATTTCTCGACAGTCGCCCCGGCCTTAAAGATGGCAGGGAAACGGCAATTTTTTCTTTTTCCAGAACCGGCATCAGGCTGTCCAGAGCCTTCTCCAGGAAAGGATAATCCCCCACCGACAGGGCATTAAAAGAAAGGTCTTCATAGCCGGTTGACCTCAATCCTTTCCAGGCTGTGCTTACAGTCTGCTCCGCCGGGCGCAACCTGTAGGGGAAATAAAGACTGGCCGCCTGGCAGAAGCGACAGTTCTGGGGGCAACCCCGGGCCACCTCGACCTGAAGCCGGTCAAAAACGCTCTGGATGTTGGGCACAATAAATTTTTCCGGCGGAGAAGCCTTTTCCAGCGGATAAACCACTCTTTTTTCAATCTGTCCGGCAAACCCGGGCTCTGGCTCCGGAATCAGAAGCGGACTCCCGGGCCGCGGCCGGGCTTTATAAAAAGCAGGGATATAAAGGCCTCTTATCCCGGCAAAACTCCTGATCAGTTCTATCCTCTCCCTGACGGTATCTTTTATTTCCAGATAGCGGTCTATGATTTCATGAATTAACTCCTCTCCATCACCAAAGGCAAAAATATCTATGAACTCGGCCAGAGGCTCAGGGTTCAGGGCGGCCGGGCCGCCGGCGATTACCAGAGGCTGACCGGGTTTCCGGTCTCTGGCCAGGACCGGTATGCCTCCCAGTTCAAGGATGTTTAACAGGTTGGTGTAATTGAGCTCATAAAGAAGGGAAAAACCGACAATATCGAACTGCTGCAGCGGAATTTTATTTTCCAGGCTATAAAGGGGAAGACCGGCTGAACGCAGCTGGTTTTCAAAATCGGGCCAGGGAGCGTAAACCCGCTCGGCCAGAACTTCCGTTCTCCGGTTAAGCTGGTCATAGAGTATCTTCTGTCCAAGATAAGAAAGAGCGATTTCATAGACTTCGGGAAAAGCCAGAACCAGACGGACCTTGACTGAGGCGGGATCTTTCTTTACCTGATTCCATTCGCCGCCGGTATAGCGTCCGGGCTTCTGCACCCGCCGCAGGAGAATTTCAAGCTGTTTAAGGTCAACGGATTTAATTTCTGTCATGGTCTGCTTTCAAATAAAAAGTTCAGATATACCGAAAACGCCGCATCCTGACATTTATGACCAAACTGGCCGCCAGAAAATTGGCCAGAAGGGATGAACCGCCATAACTGATAAAGGGTACGGGTATTCCGGTAATCGGAAACAATCCCACCAGCATCATAACATTGATCAGGAACTGGCCGCTGATCATCATGGTAACCAGAAAAGCCAGATAGACGCCAGCCCGGTCAGCCGAAACCCAGATAGTGGAGAAAAATCTGTAAATCATCAAGAAATAGAGGCCAAACACAACCAGCAGTCCCAGAAAGCCAACTTCTTCGGCAATGACGGCCATGATGAAATCGGTGTGCCTGGCCGGCAGAAACCTGAGCTGACTCTGTGTTCCCTTGTGGTAGCCCTTGCCAGTCAGCCCGCCCGAGCCAATGGCAATCTTTGACTGCCGGAGCTGATAGCCGGCTCCGCGGGGATCCTGGTTGGGCATGAGCAGTGTTTCGATTCTTTTTTTCTGATAATCCTTAAGGGCATAGTTCCAGCCTATAAATCCGGTGGCCAGAACTGCCACCAGGATGATGGCCAGGTATTTTTTTTTCATCCCGGTCAGAATATAAACTCCGATCAATATCGGCAGATAGGTCAGAGCTGTTCCCAGGTCAGGCTGGAGAGCGGTCAGGGTGGCCGGCAAACCGACGACCATCGAGCTGATGATAAAAGCCTTGAAAGACAGACTATCTTCCCGGTACTCAGAAAATATTCTGGCCAGAACCAGAATGACAGCAATCTTGGTCACTTCAGAAGGCTGGGCCTGAAAAGGTCCCAGCACAATCCAGCTTCGGGTATTGGCCACCAGCTTCCCGAAAAACAAAAGCCCCAGAAGAATGAAATTCATCAGAATATATAGCGGAATGGAGATGGAGACCAGGAATTTATAATCTATCATTATAGCCACCAGCAAGCACAGGAGACTGACCATTAGCCAGATAATCTGGCGCCAGACAAGCTGGGAGGCCTGAAAATAGATGGCGCTATAAACGAAGATAATTCCGATGACCGAAACGGTCACCATCAACAGAATGCTGACGGAGTCAATCTCTCGGAAGATCCGTCTGTCTAACATATTTCTCCCTATAAGCCTTAAATATCTGACCGGCAATAGGAGCAGCTGTCTGCCCGCCCATACCGCCAAATTCTACCAGCACCGTGACCACAATCTCCGGGTTATACCGGGGAGCAAAACCGGTGAACCAGGAGTGGGTTTTCTTGACCTCGACACCTTTTTGAATCAGACGTTCAGCCGTTTCCCGGCTGATAAGCTGGGTAGAACCGGTCTTTCCACAAACCTCAAATCCCGGCTGGAAGGCTCCCTGACCGGTTCCCTGTTTGTTAACCGAGCGCCACATCCCTTCTATAACTTCTTCGATGATATTTTCAGATACTTCAATCCTGTCCTCGCTATTAATATTTCCTAGGTCTTTCACCAGATGAGGCCGGATTTTTTTTCCACGGTTAGCCACAATCGAGGTCAGATATGCTAATTGCAACGGGGTAACCAGTAGCGGTCCCTGCCCGATGGCCACCGAAATCGTTTCCCCGGGAAACCAGTTCTGCCGCAGGAATTTTCTCTTCCAGTCAGAGCTCGGCACCAGCCCTTCCTTCTCGCCCGGCAGGTCAATTCCTGTTTTCTGACCCAGACCCATTAACCGGGCATACTCAGCAATGCTATCGATCGATAATCGGCGCCCGAGTTGATAAAAATAAACATTGCAGGAGTTTCTTATAGCCTCGGGCAGATTGAGGTGGCCATGCCCCGGCCTGAACCAGCAGTTGAATTCCTTGTTGTAAAGTTCTATCGCCCCGCTGCAGTAGAAGGTTGAATTCTCGCTTATGATACCTTCATTCAGAGCCGCCAGGGCCATAACCAGCTTGAAGGTAGATCCGGGAGAATAGAGGCCCCGGATGACCCTGTTTTCCAGAGGCTTTCCGGGATCGTTGATCAGGGCCAGCCATTCATCAGCCGAAAAACGACTGATGAACCTGTTGGGATCATAGGAAGGTGAACTGGCCCAGACCAGACATTCTCCGCTCCGCGGGTCTAAAGCCACAATGGCCCCTTCTCTCCCCTGAAGCAATTCTTCAGCTCGTCTTTGCAGGTCAAAATCTATGGACAGTTCAAGGTTGCGGCCCGGCTGAGGCTCCGTCCGGCTGATCTCGGCCCGGGGCCGACCCAGACTGTCAACGATCTCCAGAATCCTTCCTTCTCTTC
The DNA here is from genome assembly GCA_964509995.1 of uncultured Eubacteriales bacterium. GTDB lineage: Bacteria > Acidobacteriota > Aminicenantia > Aminicenantales > Saccharicenantaceae > Saccharicenans. Next base: position 3,463 of record CAZDZU010000174.1, read on the forward strand.
CGATTAGAGTGTCGTTGTATTGTTTTTCCAGACCTGATTTGCCGATCATTTCGCCGCCCCGCCAGTTCTTCTCAGGCTGGGTTCTGATTTCATCCACCGAAACTTCCTGAAGATAGCCCAGCAGATGGGCCCCGGTCGGGCCGAAAGGATAGACTCTCCTTGGCTCCACCTCAAGCTTTATTTCCGGAAATTCATCTTTCCGGGCTTCAATAAGAGAAACATCCTCCAGCTTGAGATTGTCCATAATGATGATGGGCATATAAGCCGGCAGGAAACGATAGCGGTCTATCCTTTTTTTCAGCTCGTCCCGGTTGAGATTCAGCAGGCCAGCCAGATTATCAATGGTTTTCTCATAATCAATCACCGCTTCCCTGACCAGCGAGACCTTGAAGCTGGGAGAGTTATCGGCCAGAATCACCTTCTGTCTGTCAAGAATTAGTCCCCGGGGAGCAGCCAGCGGCAGCTCCCTCAGACGATTGGCCTCGGCCAGTTTCCAGTATTTTTGATGATCAAGAACCTGAATTTTCCAGTAGAAGACCAGCACCAGAATTATCAGCGCTGCCAGGATATACAGAGTTATCTTCGACCTTCTGATGACTACCGTTAAATCTTCGTATATCCTGGCCATATAATTTCATCAAACAGTCGGGTTGACTCTTCTGAACAATTTAACAAGGGCTGCCGTTAACAGGGCGGTTAAAGCCGGCTGCAGGTAAAGGCCCGGCTGAGTGTAGAGAAGACTTTTTCTGAAGATCAGATAATAAAAAAACGTCCAGATAAAAAGTTGCCCCAGGCTTAAAATGAAAATAAACACCGACCTTTTGTAAAAGGTGCGCAGGTCAAGCTTACGGCTTAACCACCCGGCCAGAAAGCCCGAGATGGTCAGACTCAGACCGGCCAGCCCGAAAACTCCATGTGATAGAGCATCCTG
>CAZDZU010000175.1:0-4377 GCA_964509995.1 uncultured Eubacteriales bacterium
CCACTCCGAAATAATTTGGCGACTGGCAGAGCAGGACCGAAGTATGGGAATTGAAGGCTGATTCCAGGCCTTTCTGGTCAACCCTTCCCAGCCGGTCGTGCGGTATCTCTACCACTTCCAGCCCCAGATTCCTGGTATAAGTGTATATAACCTGCCGGTACTCAGGATGGATGTTGGAGGCTACCAGCAGCCTTTTCTTATTTTTTATCCGGTTGGCCATCAACACCGCTTCGGCCGCGCCGGTCGCCCCGTCGTAGAGAGAAGCATTGGCAATATCCAGTCCGGTCAGCTGGCAGATAAGAGTCTGGAACTCGAAGATGACCTGGAGGGTCCCCTGACTTACTTCAGGCTGGTAAGGGGTATAGGGCGTAACAAATTCTCCCCGGGAGCTCAGGTAATCGACCACAGCTGGAATGAAATGGTCATAGGCTCCCCCGCCCAGAAAGGAAAGAAAGCGGTCGTATGAATTCTTTTTTCCACGTTCCTCAAAAAATTCAAGAATCTCCGGCTCTGAAAGCGGACCCGGCAGGTTGAGCAGGCTCCGCAACCTGATGTTCTCCGGAATGCAGCAGAACAGATCTTCTACTGACTCCACACCGATCCGGGCCAGCATTTCTTTTTTATCCTGGTCGCTGATAGGAATATAGCTCATTCTATTTTCTCCCTGTCTTCCGGGCAGTTCACCGGCTTCCGGAAGCAACGATTAATGTTCGAGGCCTTCCAGATACTTTTCGTATTCGGCAGCTCTCATCAGCTGGTTGAGTTCAGCTTTATCTTTGATCTTCAGCCTGACAATCCAGCCCTGGCCATGCGGATCCTTGTTGATCAGGTCCGGAGTCTGAGCCAGTTCCGTGTTGACCGCCACCACTTCGCCAGAAGCCGGAGAATAGACATCGGATACCGACTTAACTGATTCCACACTGCCTATCGCCTGATGGGCTTCCAGAACCTTGCCCGGCTGGGGCAGGTCAACGTAAATGATATCGCCCAGCTGTTTCTGGGCAAAATCGGTAATTCCAACCACGGCCTCCTCGCCTTCGACTCTCAGCCACTCGTGGTCCTTGGTGTAATAAAGATTGTCAGGATACATAAGTTCCTCCTTTGTCCTGAAAATTATTAATTTCTTGGGCTATTTTTTTTCTCTCTTATAAAAAGGAGTCGGTATAACTCGGGCTTTAAGCTTCCTGTCCCTTACCCCGATTTCGAATTCGGTCCCGATTTCGGTGAATTCTATCGGCAGGTAAACCAGCCCTATAGCCTTTTTGACATAGGGAGTAAAAGTTCCCGAGCAGACCTCCGACACCTGCCGGCCGCCGGCAAAGACCGGATAATGAGGACGGGCGATTCCTTTGTCCAGCACCTCAAAACCAACCAGTTTTCTTTTCAGGCCTTCCTGCAACTGCTTTTCCAGGACAGCTTTGCCCAGAAAATCACCCTTCTGAAATTTGACAATCCACTTCAGGTCAGCTTCGAGCACCGTTGTCTTATCGCTGATGTCGTTCCCGTAAAGCATCAGCTTGGCTTCCAGGCGCAAGGTGTCCCGCGCTCCCAGCCCGACCGGCAGCAGCCCCCTGGGACTGCCCTCGGCTATAATCGCTTTCCAGATGATTGTCGGGTCTTCGGCCAGGGTATAGATTTCAAAGCCGTCCTCTCCAGTATAGCCGGTCCTGGAAACCAGACAATCAATCCCAGCCACCTTCCCGAAGGCAAAGGTGAAGGATTTCATCTGACTCAGGTCGAGTTCGGTCAGCGGCTGCAGAATTTCCTGAGCCAAGGGACCCTGCAGGGCCAGCTGGGAATGCTCGTCGCTCCGGTTAACCACAAAGACCCTGAAAGCTGTCGCTTTCTCTTTGACCCAGGCAAAGTCCTTATCGGTATTAGCAGCGTTTACGACCAGCAGATATTTGTCGGGCACGGACAGGCAGTAAACCAGCATATCATCGACAAAAGTTCCCTCGGGAGTGGTCAGGGCCGTGTACTGGGCCTGGCCCGGGCTGAGTCTCCCGGCATCGTTAGGGGTCAGATACTGCACGCAGGCCAGAGCTTCCGGCCCTTCAACGATGATTTCTCCCATGTGGCTGACATCGAATAAACCAGCCCTGGTCCTGACAGCCAGATGCTCATCTATGATTCCCCGGTATTCCACCGGCATTTCAAAACCGGCAAATTCCACCATCTTGGCTCCGGCTTCTTTATGAACGGCATTGAGTCTGGTTTTTTTCATTATTCTTCCTTTCAATAATGAATTAAAACTAAGCTAAATTAATATCATAAATCACGGCTTCCTTTCAAGTATCATGGCAACTTGTTAGCCCGCCCGAATTTGTTATAATTAATAGCACGATGTTAAGAACAAAAAAGGAACTAAAAGAAAAAATCCTGGCCAGGTTAAGCCCGGAATTTCCCCTAACCGCGGCCGAGCTTGAGCTCACTCTCACCCCCGACCAGAAGCTGGGCGACCTGGCTCTGTCCATTGCTTTCCCCCTGGCCCGCAAGCTCAGAACGAGTCCCAGGATCATAGCCAGCCGGGCGGCAGAGCTGCTGTCCGGAATCGAGGGATTGGACCGGGTGGAGGTGGCCGGAGCCGGCTATATCAATCTCTACCTTAACCGAGAAAAATTTTTTCGCCAAAAACTGGCCAGGCTGAAGCAAACCGGACTGGAACCGGAAGAGAAAAAAATCATCGTCGAACATACCAACATCAACCCGAACAAAGCTGCCCACGTCGGCCATCTCCGCAACGCCTGCCTGGGCGATACCCTGGTCCGATGCCTCCGGTATAAAGGCGAAAAAGTTGAAGTCCAGAATTACATAGATGACACCGGGGTTCAGGTGGTGGATGTGGTTTTCGGATTGATGGAACTGGAGAAAAAAAGTCTGGCCGACCTGGAAAAAATAGAGGGCAGGTTTGATTATTACTGCTGGGACCTGTATACCAGAGTTTCCCGCTATCTGTCTGAAAATCCGGAAGCTCAATCGAGAAAAGCGACCATTCTAAAAAAAATCGAACACGGAGAATCGCCAGAAGCCGACTATGCCCATCTGGTGTCCCGCCGCATCCTGCGGGCTCACCTGGCTACCATGAAAAGACTCGGCATCGGCTACGACGTCCTCCCCTGCGAGAGCAGCATCCTGCGGCTTAAGTTCTGGGAAAAAGCTTTCGCCCGTCTCAAAGAAAGCGGAGCTATCCAACTTTCAGAGGCCGGTGAAACCGCCGGTTGCTGGGTGATGAAACTGGAAGATGAACTCGACCGGGAAAAAATTATTGTCCGCTCCGACGGGACCGTCACTTATGTTGGCAAGGACATCGCCTACCAGATGTGGAAGTTCGGACTCCTGGGACAGGATTTTTACTATGAACCCTTTCTCGAAGACAACGGCCGGCCGGTCTGGATTTCATCGGCCAGGCCCACTCCCTACCAGATTCATTTTGGAGCCGGGAGCAAAGTTTACAACGTCATTGACGTCCGTCAGTCCTATCTGCAGAAGGTAGTAGTCCAGGGACTGAAATCCCTGGGTTACCTGGAACAGGCGGAGAAATCAATACACTTTTCATATGAAATGGTAGCTCTGTCACCCGAGAGTCTGGCCCAGATCAAGGTTGACCTATCGGAAGAAGACAGAGACAGAGCCTTTCTGGAAGTTTCCGGACGCAAGGGGCTGGGCATCAAAGCCGACGACCTGCTCGACCGGCTGGAAGAAAAAGCCCTGATTGAAGTTAACAAAAGAAATCCCGACCTGCCGGATTCTGTCCGCCTGGAAATTTCCCGGCAAATTGCCTCCTCCGCTGTGCGCTATTTCATGCTCAAATACACCCGGAACTCACTCCTGGTTTTTGACTTCGACGAGGCGCTTAATTTCGAAGGCGAAACCGGCCCCTACCTGCAGTATACGGCCGTTCGCCTGCGGAGCATCTTCCGCAAGTTTCAGGAACGATTCGGGATTTCAGGCCAGGAATTCCTGAGCCGGCTGTCTCCGGACAGTATCAGTCTGTCCGGGCTGACAGAAGAAGAAGCCCGGGATTTCTGGGAGCTGGTGGTTTTCTCCTGCGGTCTGGACGAAGAGGTGCTGCGGGCCATAGCCACCCTGGAATTTTCCGGACTGGCCAAGTTTACCTTCAACCTCTGCCAGAAGCTTAACAGTTATTACCACCACTACCCCGTTCTGGCCGAGAAAGACCAGAAACTGCAAACTCTGAGATTGTTAACCATACATTTTATCCACGAGATACTCTGTCAGGCTCTCGACTTGATGGGTATCCAGGTTCCAGATAAAATGTAACTATTTGCTTTTCTCGTTTTTCTAAATTCAGAAAGGAGGTTGGCCGATGATTGAGACCGAACACCCGCCTCTGCCGGCATCGCCTGTCGTGTACAT
>CAZDZU010000176.1:0-3176 GCA_964509995.1 uncultured Eubacteriales bacterium
GTTAGCGGGCCAAACCGGAGTTCCACCTCGCCCTCAGCCAGCCAGACCGGACCGTTTTTTTCCTGATGCCGGGCGAGGAGGCGAATTGTCTCGTCTCCCGTTGTGGCTGCCGGGCCGGTCCGGGCCAAAAGGACAACGGAATCAGGAAAAAACAAGCAGAGCAGAAGGGAGAGACACAGGTCAGCAATCCTTGCTCCGATTTTTCGGTCGACCATCCCGCTCACTCTTTACATACTATATAATTGACGGACGGCCCAGACAAGAGAAAAACAGCCAGTCAGCTGCGGTTGAATTAGCCGCTTGAATTGTGGTAATAATAAAAACTCCCGGAAGATGGTTTTAATTATGAAATTGAAGAGGGCGGCTGATTTTTTTTTGATAATATGGGCTATTGGCCTGAGCCTTATTTGTCTTTCAACTCCCGGGCGGGCCGAAACCTGGAAAGCCAGGGAACTGCGTTTGAACTGGGAAAGAGCGGCCTGGAAGTTCGGCCCCCTCAGAATTCAACCCCTGCTCATCATCAGGGATGCCGGTTACGATTCTAACATCTATTATCATCCTGAAGCCGTGTCTGATTTCTGGCTGACGGCCGGGCCGGGGGTAGATGCCTATTTCATGTTAAAAAAAAGGCTGATAGTCCACTTTTTTGAATCTCCACAGTATGTTTATTTTTTCAAGACGGAGAGGGAGAGGACCTGGAATAATTATCTCAACGGCGAAGTTTCGTTGAGTTTTAATCGCTTCCTGCTGACGGCCGGAGGTGCCCTCAACCGGGCGCGGGAGCGATGGAACACCGAGATTGACATCAGGCCCCGGAGGAATGAAAAAAGGGGATTCCTGTCACTGCTCTACCAGAGATCGTATCGAGTGTCTTTTGAAGTCACGACGGCCAGGATTGATTATCAGTATGAAAGCATTGAGTACGATTCAGTGAATATCGGAGAACGACTCAGCCATCTGGAGACTTTCTGGAGCGGCAAGTTTTATTATCGCCTGAATCCCCGGGTACAATTTTTTCTTCAGGGGGAATGGGGCAGATATGATTTTAACAATCCGGCCAGCCTGGGAGATTCCCGTAGCCGAACCTTCTATTCCGGTTTTGAGTTTTCACCCGGGGGGCGGGTCAGGGGTCAGTTGCGAATTGGCCATAAGTTTTTTGACACCCTCCGGGAAGACATGCCTGATTTTCGGGGGCTGGTGGGCGATACCTCGGTCAGCTGGACCTTCCTTCGCCCGCTGGTGCTGAGGGCCTCCTACCGGCGGGATGTAAATTTTTCTATCTGGTCGCAGAATCCTTTCTATGTTGGCAATTCCTGGTCGGCCGGGAGTTCTCTCTATCTTTTCCGTAAAAAAATCAGACTGGATTACACCTACAACCGGCTGCGGAATGAATATCCCCTGGGTGAGGTGCCCGGCTCTGAGCCCCGACTGGATAGCTACACTTTAAATTCGGTGTCCTTATATATTAGAATAAAAAAGACGGTTGGCCTTGGATTGTCCGGAGGTCTGTGGACCAGAGATATCAACGTCTTGAGCTGGGATGCAGAGCGGAAATTTCTGGGTCTGAATCTGACCTATGAATTCTGAGAGAGGATAATTTTTAGGTTCAGGCTATAAAAAGGTTGAGAAATGATAAAAACCGAATCTTTTTACCGGAGAGCATTTTTTGTTTTGTTCCTCTCGGCCTGTCTGTCTCTGACCGGTTGGACTCAGACGAAACCGGCTCAGCCAGAAGCTCAGGAGGCCCAGACCGGCGCTCGTGAATATTTTATCAGAGAATATATCATCGGGCCCCGGGACCTGCTGGAAATTAAAGTCTTTGAACTTCCGGAGTTTGACCACACTGTCCGCGTTTCGGAAGACGGCTCCATCACCCTGCCCCTTCTGGGCAATATTCAGGTCGGCGGCCTGACCAAGGAGAAGGTCGAACAGAAAATAGCCGACCTCCTTGACAGGTACGTCAAAAAAGCCCAGGTCTCGGTTTTTATTAAAGAGTACCAGAGTTCCAGGGTGGCTATTATCGGGGCGGTGGAAAAACCAGGTATGTATGAGCTGGTCGGTCGGCAGTCGCTGCTGCAGATGATTTCCCAGGCCGGTGGCTTCAAGGAAAACGCAGCCAACGAAATCTATGTTTTGAGAGAAGGACAGGACGGCAACACCGCTTCCATAAGCATCGACCTGGAAGACCTGCTTCTCAATGGCAACCAGCGTCTGAACATCCCCCTCCAGCCCAACGATGTAATCAACATTCCGGTGGACAGGCTGATTACCATTTATGTCTTCGGCCAGGTTCGCAACCCTGGAGCACTCCAGGTCAAGATGTCAAAAAAGATCTCGTTGCTCCAGGCCATTGCCCAGGCCGGAGGCCTCAGCGAAAATGCCTCCAAGCGGGGAGTTATTGTTAAGCGCAAGGACAAGACCGGCAAGGAAACCAATCTCCGGGTAAACCTGAACGATATCATTAAAGGAAAGCGTAAGGATATTCCTCTCCGGGAAGGAGATGTGGTCATTGTGAAAGAAAGCATATTCTAATGCCTGTTGCGGGAGAAATTTAAGATGAGCAATGAAAATTATACGGAACCCCAGGCCCTGGACACGGGCGAAATTGACCTCCGGAAGTACATAGATATTATTTTCCGCCGCCGCTGGACGGTGATCTCGGTTACCCTGATAGCAGCCGCGCTATCTCTGATTGTCTCTTTCGTCACCCGGCCAGTCTACAAAGCCCGGGGGACGGTGATGATCGAAAAAGAGCCCAACATCCTGAGCTTTGAGGATATCTTCCAGATTGAGACTTTCAGGGATGATTATTTCCAGACGCAGTATAAACTGCTGCAGAGCCGGCGCCTGGCCGAAAGAACGATCGATCGGTTAAAACTCTGGGAGAAGAAAGAATTTTCAGGGGGGAAAGAGGTAACCGCTGACAAGCTCAAGAATCCGGTCTTCAGGCAAAAGATGGTGGATAAATTCCTCGGCCGGCTTGAGGTCAAACCCGTCCGGATGACCCGATTGGTGGAAGTGGCCTTCAAAGCTCATGACCCGTCCCTGGCCAGCGATTGCGTCAATGCCCTGTTCGATTCTTTTGTCGACATGAACATTGAAGCCAAGTATGAAACCACCGAACAGGCGACCGAATTTTTAAGCGGGCAGATAGAGGAGTTGAAGAAGGAAATCAG
>CAZDZU010000176.1:3276-4368 GCA_964509995.1 uncultured Eubacteriales bacterium
GGGAATTGCTCACTAACGAGACCCAGCGGTTGATTAAAGCCGCCTATGCTGATTACCAGGCAGCTCTGAAGAAAGAAATATCACTTAAGGAGCTTTTTGAGCAGCAGAAAGAAGAGGCCTTCCGCCTCAATTCCAGTGCCATCCTTTACAACAGTCTTAAAATAGAACTGGAAAACAAAAAGAATCTGCTGGAGTCTTTGCTAAAAAGACAGAGCGAGACCGGGGTCTCGGCCCGTCTCAAGGGGTTGAGGACTTCCAACATCAGGATTGTCGACCGGGCCGACCTGCCGCTCAGTCCGGACAGCCCGAGGAAGCTCCGTAACCTGCTCCTGGCGCTTTTTCTGGGTCTGTTCGGCGGACTGGGGCTGGCCCTGGTGATGGAGTATCTGGACAACACTGTCAAATCAGCTGAGGACGTTGAACGTTATTCAGGCCTGCCCACCCTGGGTGTGGTGCCGGTTTTTGACGAAGACGCCACCCTTAACGGCCATTATTATGCTTATCGCTCGGGGGAGGATGAGGAAGAAAAGAAAAAGAAGAAAAAAGACCGGGGAGAGCGAACCGAAGCTGGGGTGGAGGAAAAGCCCCGCAGCATCGAGCTCATAAGTCATTTTGCGCCCGACTCGACCTTTGCCGAAAGCTACCGGTCGCTGCGGACGGCCCTGCTGCTGTCAGGGCCGTTGGCCAGTTTGAAAAGCTTGATCATCACCAGCCCCCTCTCCAATGAGGGTAAATCGGTTACCATCTCCAACCTGGCGGTCAGCCTGGCCCAGATGGAGAAGAAGGTCCTGCTGATAGATGCCGACCTCCGGCGCCCTAAACAGCACCGGATTTTCAACCTGAAAAACCATGACGGTCTGAGCAATTATCTGACCATGGGCCTGGACCTCAATAAGATGATTAAAACTACCGTTGTCCCCTCCCTGTATTTCATCAACTCCGGTCCGGTGCCGCCCAACCCGGCAGAAATCCTCGGTTCCGAGCGGATGAAAGCTCTCCTGGACAGGCTAAAAGCAGCCTTTGATTTTATCCTGGTCGACACCCCGCCCATTCTATCGGTAACCGATTCCCAGATTCTGGGTAAAATGGTAG
>CAZDZU010000177.1:0-4367 GCA_964509995.1 uncultured Eubacteriales bacterium
CTGCCTCCAGATACTACCCTTACCCTGGATACTATGTCTGTGCCTGAAAGAATTTTTTATTTGACTATTCCCGAAAAATTTTGTAAATAATAATTCTCATGGAGATTATGAAGGGAGGTCTAGCATGGGCAAGTACTTAGCCATATTCCTGGGCATAGTGGCCATGATCGCCGGTCTCTATCTGGTAATTTTTGTCTGGTGGAGAGAGTTCTATGAGCTGGTGTTCGGCTTTATCCCCCCCATCCTGTTCTTCGGCGGGCTGATTGCCATCATCGCCGGCATCTCCAGCATTAAGGATTCCATAAGGCAGAAAAAGCTGGAAGCCGAAGCTGCCGCCCTTCAGGAAGAGCAGAAGACCGAAGAAAAAAAGGCATAGACGGTAAAGCCCGAGCACTTTTCCCTAAGAATTCTTCCCTCAGGAGGGTGGAATTCTCCATAAATATTTAATAGAATCATAATCGTGAATGCTGGTCTGGGGCTGTTTCTATCCTTTCTTCTGGCCATAATAAACCAGTTTAATTTTTCTCTTGAAAGTGCTTTTCTGCAGAACGACCCGGTCCGGCTGGAAAGATTGCTGCCCCAGAACTCTCCGCTCCTGATCACTCTGCCTGAACCCTTCGCGGTCTCAGATTGTTTCTCCCGCCAGCAGGCTTTTCTGATTATAAAAAGACTTTTCAACCAGACTTCAACTCTGGAGTTTTTTATCGACCAGGAAAATCAGCCCGTTTTTGACCGCCAGGGAACCATCATCCAGGCCCGCTGGTCGCTTTCCGACCGACGGGACGGCCGGAAGTATCTTTTCCGGCTATATCTCTATGTCTTTCCAGAAAAGTCAACTGAGAAAAACAAAGCCAGCAGTTTAAAGATAAAAGAAATCAGAGCCGAAAGACGCTAAATGAAAAGCCTGAACGCCCTGGCCGGTTTGTACAAGATTAGAACCAGCAGGTTGCTGTTGCTGGCCGTTATCTTTTTCCTTTCCGGACTGCTCTTGCTGGCCGGATCCTCTTTCCTCCTCAAAAGCAGGGCCACTCAGACTGAATCCGAGACTCTGAACAGCCTCAGAAAAAGCGCCGGCCAGATTAAGAATGAATTCTCGCTCCTGGTCTCTCTTCTGGAAAAAAGACTTGCCCATTTCAAACCGACCCTTCCCGGCCGACAACCCGAGGAGGTTTTTTCTGCTTTTCAGAAAGCCGCGCCGGAACCGGCAACTGAAGGTCTGGCCTGGCTGGATAGAGACCTTAATCCCATGCTCTGGCTCGGAAATGTCGCTGACCTTAATAAGATTTTGAGCAGCTGGCCGGAAGCCCGGGACAGGTTCCTGTCGGCCAGTTTTGTGGTTCAGGACCGGGCCTCCTTTTTCCTGGTCAAACTGGATTCCTGCGATGACGACCATTATCTTGCTCTGTTCGAATTGCTGGCCTTTCAGCCGCAATTTCAGTCGACCTATCTGCGGGAATTCATCAGGCTAAAATCAGTGACCGCGAACAGTGCCGACATCAACTTCTGGGATTATGACCAGGATACAGAAGCCCTGAATAGACTTTTTTCCAGAACCGGGGATGAATATCTCAGCCAGCAAACTGAAGAGGTTGAAATCCGGACGCTCTATTTTCCGCTGCGGAATGAACGCCGCCAGATTCTGGCCACGGTTACGCTTAACTCCCTGCAACTGCAACGCCAGAGGATTGCTCTTCCGGGAATAATCAGGATTCTGTCCATAGTCCTGGCCCTCATAGCCTTTATCCTTTTTACCGGCTGGCTCTCGCGAGCCACCATCAAAGGTCAGACAATCAGATGGCTGTCCTGGCTACTGACCCTTGGCGGTCTCACTATTATCAGGATTCATCTCGGCCTCCTGGCCCGCAATTACCCGGCCTCCGGATGGAAAATATTTAGCGCTGAAGCTCTGGGTATTAAGCTGCCGCTGGGACTGGCCTCTTCTCCGGGCGACCTTTTACTCAGCAGCCTGCTTTTCTGGGTCCTCATTTATTTCACTTTGAAAATTTTTGCCGGCAACTACCTCCGCCGATTCTGGGCTGAGCCACCCTGTTTCACGGATTCCCGGCTCTCGGCAGTAAAGTTGGGCCTTCTGGTTCCGGGTTCAGCTCTATCAATACTCGCTCTGGCCTGGTTTATAAGGGAAGTTGTGGTCAACTGTAACCTGAATCTTCTGAGCTTCCCCCTGGGACTGTCTTCCCTGGCTGTTTATCTGAGTCTATTTCTTATCATGGCCAGCCTGCTGGTGCCGGTAATCATTTTTTCCCGGCAACTGCTGCCCGGCCTTCAAAGACAGCCGGCGGCTCTGGCAATTTTCCTGCTTGCCGGCCTGATATTCTTTTCCGCGCTCTGGCTGGTTTCCGGTTTGAAGCCGGCTCTGATTCTAATCCCGGGTCTTTTCTGGCTGCTGCTGGTGTCTATCTCCACTGTGAACTGGAAGAGCTGGGCCTACGGGTTCATTTGTTTACTGTTGCTTTCCGGCTTCTCCTATTCCCTCCTCAGGGAGTTCACCGAACTTAAAACAGAGAAACTAACAGAAAAGGTGCTGGTTCACCTGGTCACTTCCCAGAAAAGCTGGGCGGGAATGGCCCTGAGGCAATCATTCGCCGAGCTTCAAAAACGGTCGCGAGATCTTTTTAATTACTTCAGGAATCCGACCAGCCCCGACGCGGCCCGGACCCTCTGGAACCTGACCCTGCTGGCCAGGTTCAACTGGAATTCCTGTCTTTATTTGCAGAACCAGGACCTGAAACTGCTCTCTTCTTTCGGGCTCAACATGCCCGTTTTTGCCGAACAGACCAACGACCTGCCCCTGTCGCCGGGTCCGGTTATTGAAGAACAGTATCTTGATATCCTGGGGCAGGAAAAGCATTTTCTGGTTGGTTACCAGGACTTCAGGGATGCGGAGGGCCGGGGCGGCCGGCTGGCTATCTGGGTCAGCCTTGAGCCCGAACTGCTGCCCTTCTTCTATTCCGCCAACCCCTATTTTGAGCTGCTCCGACTCAATACCCTGCCCTCACTCCAGCATTTCCCGGTCAACCTGGCTGTCTTCAATCGACAGGGCCAGTTGATATTCAGCCAGAGCCGGCCGGGCCTGGCTCTGCCCCCGGATATTCACCGAAAAATCCTGGCTTCTTCAAGCGGGTTCTGGACGAGTTTTAAGACCGGTCGAGACCTCTACCGGGCCTTCTTTCTAACCCATGAAGACAACAACTTCTATGTCTTCTACCGACCGAAAAAATCGCTCCGCCGCCAGTTTACTGACTTTCTGAAACTGTTCTTTTTACTGGCCATCCTGGCCGCATTCTCCCTGACTCCGAGAGTCAGCAAGCAAAAACAATGGCAGATTTCTGGCCGCTCCTTTTCCTTCCGGGTATATCTGGCCTTTCTGATTACCGGGCTGGTGCCCCTTTTCTTTTTTATTTTTTTCAGCCAGACAGTGGTGGCCAGGCTGTTTGCCGACCGTTTCGTTCAGGAAGCCACCAGCCGGGCATACTTCGCCCGAAGCATTCTGCATGATTTCATAAGCCTGCAGGAACAGACTGAACAACCACCGGCGGTGATGCCAGAAGACCTGGTCTTCTGGATAAGCAGTACCCTGAACAATGATGTCAACCTGTTCAAGAACGGGCGGCTTCTGTCCTCCAGCCGGAGGGAATATTTTGAGACCGGAATTCTATCCGAAATGGTGGACGGAGAGGCCTACTACAAACTGAACTACCAGAATCAGCCCCTGGCAGTAAACCGAAAATCTTTCGGCCGCTATTCCTACCAGACCCTTACTATCCCCTACCGCTATCGGCAGGATATTTACTTCCTTCACCTCCCTTTCCCCTTTGAGAAGCAGGAAATCTCAAGGGCCCGGACCGAGCTGTTTGAATTTTTCCTGTTCGCTTCCATCTTTTTCATCCTCCTGATTGCCTTCCTGGTGGCCACCATCAAGAAGATGGTGGTGGTACCGATCAACCAGTTAATCCGGGCTACCCAGGAAGTCGGCCTGGGCAACCTGGACATCAGGGTTGAACATAAAGCCCGGGATGAACTGCGGAGTCTGGTTGATGGCTTCAACGCCATGGTCGAAAACCTGAAAGCCCACGAAAAAGAACTGGCCGAATTGAGCCAGAGAGTGGCCTGGACCGAAATGGCCAGAAAAGTGGCCCATGAAATCAAGAATCCGCTGACACCCATTCAGCTCTCGGCCGAACATATCCTGAAAGTTCATGCCGACCGCCATCCGGATTTCGACCGGGTGCTACAGGAATCAATTTCCTACATCATCTCTGAGGTGGAAAACCTGCGCCGCATCGCGGGTGAATTTATGACCATTGCCCGGGAAAGCGGAACCATCAAAGAAAAACTCAACCTGAAAG
>CAZDZU010000178.1:0-4353 GCA_964509995.1 uncultured Eubacteriales bacterium
TCCCTATTCTGCGCCATTCAGAAATCGGCGCAGAAAAGTTCTAAGGAGGGTGGCCCGGCCGGTCTCCAGTCGCCCCCGGAGCCGCAGGAGTCCACTCTGAAAAATCGGGGAGCGAGGACTCGGAGGGTGCACCGGGTTAGGCTTCTCCTTATAATTTCAGCCAGCAATGAAACGGCCAGAAGCCGATCTCAAGGGCACTTACAGCCCGGCATTCTTTCCAGTCCGGGCCGATAAAGAATCGCAGAGCCAGGGTTTTCCGAGGGTGGCACGGCGTGTCTCCGAACCGCCCGCAGCGGAAGGGGTTCCCCACGGGGGGATGGGTGGAGCGAGGACGGGAGGAGGCGCGCCGTGACAGGCCCCCCTGCCTATTCTGCGCCATTCAGAAATCGGCGCAGAAAAGTTTTCAGCAGTTGGCGCGCGGCGACAGTATCCTCCAATCTCCAGGGGCCGCCATCAAGCGGTTTGTTCAGGGCCGTAAATTCCATTTGAAATAAATCGCGGGAAAAATATATATTTTTTCTCTTGAGCTCAAACCAAGGAGTTGCCAATGAGATTAAGTCATCAGGCCGCAAAGAAAAGCTACCTGGCTCTTATTAACGGGCGCATGCTTTCTGGCTTATTTATGCTTATTCTTCTCCTCATAAGCTTAACGACCTCTCCCTGCCTGCTGGCTGCACAAATTGTCCCGCCCGAAAAATACCTCGGTTTCCAGCCAGGCCAGGACTTCAAGCTGGCCAGCTGGACTCAGATTACCGGCTATTTCAAGCTGCTTGATGAAGTTTCCGACCGTATCAAGGTCCTTGAGCTCGGAAAAACCACCCTCGGCCGGCCGCTGATCATGGCCGTTATCACCTCGGAAGAAAACATGGCCGGGCTGGAAAAATACCGTAAAATCCAGGAACGCCTTCACGACCCCCGCGGACTCGGCCCGGAAGAGAAAGCCGGGCTGGTCAGGGAAGGCAAGGCTATCGTTTATATAAGCTGCTCCATCCATTCGACCGAAATCGCCGCTTCCCAGATGTCCCTGGAACTGGCATACAGGTTGGTCGCCGACACCTCGCCAGAAATAAGGAACGTCCTGGAGCAGGTCATCCTGCTTCTGGTGCCCTCGGCCAACCCGGACGGAATAGATCTGGTCACCGACTGGTACCATCGCACCCTGGGCACTCCTTACGAAGGCAGCTCCATGCCCTGGCTGTATCATTATTACACCGGACACGATAACAACCGCGACTGGTTTATGCTCACCCAGAAAGAGACCCGGTTGATGGCCAGGGTGCTATACCGCGAGTGGTTCCCGCTGCTGGTCTATGATGTTCACCAGATGGGCTCAAACGGTCCCCGGCTTTTTCTGCCGCCCTATCAGGACCCCATCAACCCCAACCTGGACCCGCTGCTTCTGAGAGAACTCTATCAGCTGACCGGAGAAGCGGTTATCAGCCTCTCCCGCGAAGGCAAAACTGGCGTTTCCACCAGCACCATCTTTGATGGCTGGTACAACACAGCCAACCGGGCTGCCCCTCTCCGTCATAATGCTCTTGGAATTCTGTCAGAAGCGGCCAGTGCCAACCTTGCTTCACCCATCTTTCTGAGGCCGTCGGACATCAGGATTTCTGGCGGCGGCAATGAAATTCAAGCCACCAACCTTGAACCCTGGCCCGGAGGCTGGTGGCGGCTGCGCGATATCGTGGAATATGAACAAACCGTGGCCCTGTCCTTTTTGGGCACCATTGCCGGCCGGAAGGAAAAATTCCTGGAGAATTACTGCCTGTTCGCCGAGCGACAGATCAATAAAGGGCTGACGGAACCGCCATACGCCTATCTCGTGCCAGAAGACCAGAAGGACCTGCCAACAGCTCTTAAATTGCTGGAAGTCATTCAGAATAACGGCGCAGAAGTGCACAGGGCGGCCAGTACCTTCAAAGCCGACGGACTGGACTACCCTGCCGGAACGTATGTAATCCTGCTGGCTCAGCCCTACCGGGCTTTTGTCAAGGACCTGCTGGAAAGCAAATCCTATCCCATACCGCCCGGCCGGGACCCGGCTCAGTATCTTCCCTATGACGAAGCCAGCTGGACCCTGCCGCTCCAGATGGGCGTTCGGGTGGTGGAGGTAACAAATAAATTTGATGCTGACCTTAAGCTTCTTCCTCCGCTGGCCATTCCCGACGGTCAGATTTCCGGAAGCGGCCAATATCTTGTAATTGACAGTGGCACCAATAACAGCGTAATTCTTGCCAATCGCCTGCTGAAAAAGCGATTTGCGGTCAACTATGCTAACCGGGAATTTTCGGCCGGAAATAAAACTTTCCGCGCCGGCAGCCTGGTATTAGAAAAAGGCCGGGTGAATCCCTCGCAGATCATATCTCTGGCCAGAGGGCTGGGGCTCAGAATAGAAAGCCTGGATTCAATAAAACCAGCCAGCCACCGCCCGTTGAAAGAATACCGCCTGGGCATTTACCAGCCCTGGACGGCCAGTATGGATGAAGGCTGGACCCGCTGGGTGCTGGAACAATTTGAATTTGATTTCAAGGTCCTGCACAACGCCGAAATCAGAGCCGGACAGCTCGAAAAAAACTACACCCACATTATCCTGCCGTCTATCTCCTCCCGGGTCATTCTGGAGGGACGCCGTCAGGGGGAAACGCCGCCCGAATACGCTGGGGGCATAGGTACTGAGGGAATTTCCACACTCAATTCCTTCGTCCAGAACGGAGGTGTGCTGATAGCCGTAGAAAACTCGGCCGATTTTGCCATTGAATATTTTGGCCTGCCTCTCAGAAATATCATCGAACCGCGAAGGCAGAGCCGGGCTGAAAATGAACCTTCTGCTCCCTCCACCGACCGGGTGCGTGTCTATTCTCCCGGCTCCATTTTAAAAGTGGTGGTGGACGGAACCAGACCGGAAGCTTTTGGCTGCGACCGGGAAGCGGCCATTTTCTCCTACTTCAGTCCAGTTTTTGAAATGATCAGGAATGAAGGTCAGGCAGCAACCATAAAAGTCCACAACCTGTGCTGGTATCCTGCCTATAACCCGCTGTTGAGCGGCATCCTGCTCAACGGCGAGAAGCTCCAGAACAAATCGGCCGCCGCCGTCTGCGAGTTGGGAAGGGGCAAAATTGTTCTCCTCGGGTTTGATGTCATCCACCGGGCTCAGTCACACGGCAGTTTTAAGTTCCTTTTTAATCCCATAATTTACCCCTGAAGCGAGAACTGAATATCAAGAGTTGTCTGCTGACTGAAAAAAGCTAAGAGCATAGCTCGAGAAAGCGACGACTCTGATCCCGCCGCCAGGCTTTAAATTTAATAGCCCGTTTTCCCCGCCGAAGCATTTCGATTTTTGATTGAAATGATGGAATCTATGATTTCGCAGGCGGAAGGGGGCAAAAGCCAACCTCTCAGTTTTTCGGGCTTAATTTCAATGCCAACCCGGTTAACAGGGATTCGCCGTCCTCGAGTTTCAGCTATCGAGGCTGGCAGTAATTTTCTTAATAAGAAACCGGCCCGCTGTTTTTGTTCTGTCTTTAATTCCGGCCTTTAATTAATTAGAATAAGCACGGCGAAGAAAAAATTATAACTCAGCCTTATCTTTATTAAGGAGGTTCTGGTGAGCGAAGGGAAAATTCTGAGAATTGCCCTGATACAACAGTCAAACACTCCTGACCGGAACAGGAACCTGGCCCGGGGACTTGAGGCCCTTGAGCGGGCGGCTTCAGCCGGAGCAGAGCTAATCGTCTTTCCCGAGCTCTCCTTTCTCCCTTTTCTGCCTCAACATCCAGCATCCCCCGGGTTTGAAGCCCTGGCTGAAACCGTGCCCGGCCCGACCTCCGAAATTATCTCCAGAAAAGCGGCTGAGCTGAGAGTGGTGGTAATTTTCAATCTGCTGGAAAGACATCAGGGAAAAACCTTTGACTGCTCGCCGGTGATTGACAGTAACGGCCGGCTGGTTGGACTGAACAGAATGGTTCATGTCATGGAGGCGCCTGGCTTTCACGAAAAGGGCTACTACCATCCTGGAGACCTGGGAGCCGGCGTTTTTGAGACCTCGGCCGGCCGGATCGGCGTAGCCATCTGTTATGACCGCCATTTCCCGGAGTACATGAGAGCCCTGACCCTGAAGGGAGCCGAGGTGGTGGTTATTCCCCAGGCCGGAGCCAAAGGCGAATGGCCGGCCGGACTGTTTGAAGCCGAACTCCGGGTGGCCGCTTTTCAGAACGGTTATTTCTGCGCTTTGGCCAACCGGGTGGGCAAAGAAGAGGCGGTTGAATTTGACGGTGGCTCCTTTGTGGTCGACCCCTCTGGCCAGGTCATGGCCAGAGCCAGCAGGGGAAAGGAAGATCTGCTGGTGGCCGA
>CAZDZU010000179.1:0-4346 GCA_964509995.1 uncultured Eubacteriales bacterium
ATATTGTTTACATCTCTCTTGACAATTTTTTTGACATCCGTCAGAATAGCTCTGGATGGAAAATTATAAAGGGGAAAAGCTTGCCCTAAACATCCTATTATGGAGCTTCAGAAATGGATACCCTGGCCAGACGGATAAAAGAACTCAGGCTGAAAAACAATCTCACTCAGGAATACGTGTCTAAATTTCTGGGCATTTCAAGGCCGAGTTACATTCAGATAGAACAGGGAAAAAGGGAACTAAGCCTTAGCGAGGCAAAGAAGCTGGCCGGCCTCTTCGGCCTGTCGCTCGAGCAGCTATTTGAAGCTAATCTCTCCGGCCCAAAAGTTATTCTGGAAAAGTCCGCCTCTTACGACAAACCTGAAGAGCCCGGAGTGAGAATAATCATGAGCCGGGCCAATGTGAAGAAATTCAAGGAAGTTTTGCTATATGTTCTCGGTAAAATTGGAGCCAGGCCCAATATCGGCGAAACCGCTCTTTACAAAATACTTTATTTCATCGATTTTGACTATTATGAAAAATACGAAGAACAACTCACCGGAGCCCGATACCAGAAGAATCACTTCGGCCCCACCCCGATTGAATTCAAGAAGGTGGTTGAAGAGATGGAAAAGGCCGGAGAAATAGAACAGGTTAAGAGCAAATATTTTCAGTACGAGCAGAAAAAATACCTGCCAAGACGCAACCCTGATTTGAGCCTCCTTTCAGCCAGAGAAATTAAGCACATAGACGAAGTCCTGGCCAGGCTGGCGGACAAAAATGCCAGCGAGCTTTCTGAATATGCCCATAGCGACACCCCCTGGATTGTTCATAAAGACGGCGAAATAATCAGCTACGAAACAGTTTTCTACCGGGATGTTGAACATTCGGTCAGAAATTACCAGGATGAACTTTAAGGAAACACCGGAATTCCAGAAAAACTTAAAGCGATTGCGCAGGAAATATCCTTCCCTTGATGAAGATCTGATGGAATTTAAGAAAGTGATTTCCCTTTTCCCAACCGGCCGGGGTAATCATTTTGCGGTTCTGATGGCAAGGAAAGGAATAAATATAGTCAAGGCCAGATTGTTTTGTCGCTACCTTAAAGGGAGCTCGCTGCGAATAGTTTATGCTTTCCAGGAAACGCTCGATGAGGTCGAGTTCATAGAAATTTACAGCAAAAATGAGCAGGAAACAGAAAATAGAGATTTAATCAAAGAATACCTGCGCGCCAGATCAGATAAAACCTGAGGACTGACTGTCTATCTAAGAAAATTTTCCGGGTAAGCAGAGTGATATATGAATGAATCTTCATATATTGATATATTGCGGATACAGGCGGCCATTTCTGATAAGCTGATAATTTAAGACTCCGGAACCCCGGCCATAAAGACTGATGCCTGAAAGATTGCTGGCTTATTGCCCGGATCAGCCGGCTCGGAAAGTCAAATTCTGAGTGCCATCGTTGACAATCAGTTGGTAGTAATTGAATCTACCTCTGCTTCATCCATCGCTAAGCGTTAATTGCCGCCGGCCCTGAAAACGAGCCACAACGCCCAGTCTATCTGCCGGTTTGAATCAGCCTTCAGACTCCTTAATTTTCGCTCTACCTCAGAAGCAAAGTTTTAATTTCATAAGGTTTAATCCGGAGGGAAACAACCCGGGTTTTCTGACTGACCGGAACTCCAGGACGTTCAATCAGGTCGGCTTCATAGACTTCCATCTCCTTCGGCAGCTCCATCCGGACTTCACTCTCCCGCCCGCAGACCTCATAAACTCTGACCACAAAGCCCGGGCTGCCGTAGCCGGTCTCCTTTTTGAAAGCAGTCAGGACCACATTTTCAGGAGATAATCGCAGGAAAGACCTGGCTGTTTCCAGCCGACCGGGATGAACCATCGCCTGATGGGCGAGGAGCGGGCTGTTAAACTCCATAGCCCTCCTGAAGCTCAGGGCTTCTTTCCAGCTCCCGCGGTGTGGATAGAGCGCATAGGCCAGCTCATGACGTCCGCGGTCAGCCTCCGGGTCGGGATAGGTGGCCCCGCGGATAACTGACATCCGAACCACGTTGTCTCTGATATCGAAGCCGTAGCGCGAGTCGTTGACCAGGGTGAGGCCGGCAGTGCCCTGGCTGCCGCTCAGGTCAACCCATTTTATGGCCGGGACCTCGGTGCCGTCGGCCGCACGGGTTATGGCCCCGAAAGGAATCTCAAAGGTTGCCACCGGGTTTTCCAGTGCCGCCGGAAATGTCGTTTTGACCATGACATTTCTTTCCTGCCAGTCGAGGCGCAGCCTGACATCTACCCGCGGTAACCCGGCATAAAGCTGGATGTCCTGGACAAATTCAGAATTGCGGAAACTCTGTGTCACCCTGATGGTTGACCGGACGGGTCCCCTTTCCACCACTTCCACCAGAGCTCCGTTCTCCCCCGGCTTTCCCAGAACATCTTTCAGGCCGATTTCCCAGGCCGACATCTCAGGCGGCTCATCGGCAATGGCTTCCAGCAGATTGCCAGAAGCAGTCAGAAATTCCCGGTTGAGCATTTTATCCTTAAGACTTTTCCACCAGCCGGTTTCAGGGTCCAGGGTGAGTTTGAGGAATTCATTCTCGAGCGAATCCCCGTAAGCGCGAAGCCCGGTCTTAATCTGGCTTCCAGATCCGGCCTCAACCGCCCGGAAGGTTTTATAGCCGAGGGAAGGAACGTTGCTGGCGATAAAAATAATTCTCAGCTTCCAGGTCTCAAGTCCTTCTTTCGCCCGTCCTTCCGGCGGCGACATCCTTTCCAGGCTGATTATCTGAGATGGAATTTCAACCCCCGAGCTGTCCAGAATTTTTACTCTTCTCACAGCCCGGTTGAATATCAACTCGGCCTCCACGGGTTCGCTCCTCTCCCAGGGTAGCGAATTGAATACCACCAGCGGCCAGCCGTCGCCGCGGGTATCAATCAGGTTGCAGACGGCCTCCAGCGAAAAATCAAGCGCCCTCCCGGCTCGCCTCTCAGCTTCTCCATAAGCAGCCATCACCTCTTCATAAACCGGCCCGATAGACGAACCGTCAAGAATGTCGTGGAACTGATTTCGCAAAACAATCTTCCAGGCTTCGTCCAGGTCCCGGTCGGGATAGTAATCACGAGCTCCTGTCAGCCTGGCCAGGCTGGAAAATTTCTCAGCTGTCAGCAGCAGATTTTCCAGCCGCCGGTTTGATTTTTTGGTTTCCACCTGGGTGGTGTAGCAACCGGGAAAGGCAAAATTCAGTTCCCGGCTCACCAGCGGGAAATTCATCTTCAGCTTTTCGAGCTGACGAAAATAATTCTCAGGCTGGACAAACTCCAGCCGGGGATGGCCGGGGTCCTGGCGGAACTTCAGGATGGCTTCCACGTCAGAGTCTCTCGGTCCGCCGCCATGATCGCCGGCTCCATAGAGAAGCATGAAATCCCGGACCGCTGTCTTCTGATGAGCTTTAAGCAGCAAATCCCGGACGCCATTTTTCAGGTTGACCAGATACCAGCCGGGTGGGACATAACTCAGCAGCCGCGAGCCATCCAGGCCTTCCCACCAGAATAGGTGGGTATTCTCCGGAGCACAGCGTTCAAAAACATAATAATCAATCCCGGCTTTTTTCAGGATCTGGGGAAGCTGCCAGTTGTGGCCAAAAGAATCGGGATTCCAGCCCACTTTTACCTCCACTCCAAACTTATCCAGAAAGTACCTCTTCCCATAGAGAAGCTGCCGGGCCAGCGATTCACCGTCAGGCATGTTGAGGTCAGGTTCCACCCACATTCCGCCGACCGGTATCCAGGTGCCTTCTCTGACCTTCTTTCGTATTTCCTGAAAAAGCTCCGGATATTCCTTTTCCATGGCTTCATATATTGCCGCCTGACTCTGGGCAAAAGTCAGACCCGGCATCCGGTTCATCTGTCGGAGAGTCCCGCGGAAGGTTTGCGGTCCAACTTCGTGAACAGTTTCTTCCCAGAGCCACAGCCAGCTGAGGTCAATATGAGCGTGCCCAACCAGCCAGGCCGTCAATTCTCGCGGCCTTACGACCTGTTTTTGATTTTCCTGAGCCCGGGCTGAGGATGTTAGCGGTGAAAAAAATACCAGGCTTAAAAAAATCGCGGCCAGAAAAAATGTTCTTCGTGTCTGAGTCCGGTTTCCGGCCACTTTCCTGTGTCTATTCATGTTCCCCTCCTTATCTTTACTAACTCTTTTCTACTCAAATTCCTCGTCTTAATCAATAAAAGAAACGATCCGGCTCTCGCCTGAATCAAAAAAAAATATTTACTGGAAATTATTCCAAAAACTAATATATTAGATATGATATTTCTGCTGGCGTCTAATCTGTTCTCTGAAAATTGAGACTGGCTGGACA
>CAZDZU010000180.1:0-4341 GCA_964509995.1 uncultured Eubacteriales bacterium
CTGTTTCCCGTGATGCAGCTGGAAAAACTCACCGACCTCTATCAAAAACTTTTTCCCCTCCCTGGATACCATGTATCTGCCTACGACCGTTGCCTGCGGTCGTTTCTATCTGGCCAGGCTATTGAGCATCCTGGCCGGCAGGGTAAGTATGGCCCGCAGCAGGTCAAAAACGGCTGAGACCGTGATGCCCACCAGTCTGAAGGGTAGAGACAGTAGCAAGACCAGGGGATAGAGAATCAGAGCCAGCAGGGCCAGCGGCCAGCAGAGGATAAAAAGAATCAGCCACAACAAAAATTTTATCATCGTTTACACCTTTTCTAACTTATTAATAGCCTCTTTTAATGAATACGAAAAATCAGTTGGCATGGATTACCACTCTATGCATTTTCCATTACCGGCCGCAGAAATCGACAAATGGGCATCGCTGACATTGACCGCTGTCCAGACCGTCAGGCCGGAAGGGTATTGCCGGGTCGACTATCTCCAGCAGCAAGCGGTCTATTATCCGCCTGACGGACAGGAAAGTTTCAACTCTCTCCTCTCCGTCCTCCGGGCTTTCATTCAGGGGAAAGAAGTCGGATTTCCGGAGGTCATCCTTTCTGTCTTTCTGCCTGCGGCCGGGTTTTCTGGCCAGCGGCGAAAATTCAATCGAAGTGTCCAAGTTGTTTCTGCCCAGCAGGAGAAAGGCGGCGTAAATGGCTTCAGGGGGGACCTTAAATTCCGGGGCGGCCAGGAGCTGATAGAAGGGGAGCTGGAGGCTTCCTATTGCCGCGGTCCAGGTCGACCGGTCATCCGGGTCCAGCTTATCGAGCCGGATGCGGAGATACTTATCTCCGGCCGAGGTCTTATAATCAAGGACACACAGCCTGGAGCCGCGTTTTTCTATCCGGTCGATTTTCCCCTTGAGCCTGAAGGTTATGCCGTCAACCTTGTAAGTCAGCCGGAATTTTTTCTCCAGGCTGGAGATGACCAGCTCCTGTCCGGCGGCCCTGAGATCTTCCACCACAGGTTTTTGATAGTTCTTAAGAAATTCCAGGAGATGATGTTTGACCTGCTCTTTCATCAGGAGAAAAATTCCGGAACCGGCGTCGGAAAATTTCAGCCGGAAGATATCATCCGTGATCCGGGCCAGCCGCCGGTCGTCAGGTGTCGCCTCCAGCGGACGGTTACAGCAATCCTTAAAATATTCCTGCAGTATTCCATGAACCAGAAGGCCGATGTCTGCTCTCTCCATGGATTCGGAGAGTCCTTCTCTTTCCGAAAGCTTCAGCAGGTGAGCATAGTAAAATTGAAGCGGACATTTAAGGTAAGTATCAAGCTGGGTGGCTGAAATCTCCATGTCCCGGAGCACCCGGACCAGGCTTTCGGTCTTGACCACGGGTTCAACCGCCGGGAGCTTCAATTCAATCTGGTAGCTGGCTGCCTGGATGTAACCGGAGGTTTCGGGCTGTTTATCCTTTTTCTGCTTTTCCCAGAGCAACTCCTCCACAAACCGGCTCTTTTCCTTTTCGCTGTTTTCAACGTAAAAAAGGTGGACCTTCCTGGCTCCGGCGACCAGCTGGTGGAAATAGTACCTGTATCTCCTTTCTCTCTCCCGGTAGGTTGGAAGTTTCAGTGCCTTCCTCACCAGCTGGGGGAGGAGAGAATCAACCTTGCCTGTTCCCGGAATGACTTCTTCGTTCATGTCGAGGAGGTAAACTTCGTCAAACTGCAGGCAGCGGGTTTCCCAGAAACCGAGAATCTGGAGGCCATGCAGCGGGGTGCCAGGGAAACTCACCCGGGCCTCGGCGATGAGTTTGCGGAAGAGATTGAAGTAACTGTTACGATGCTCAAAGGAGTGCGGGGCGAGCAGCGAATTTCTCAGTTTTTCCAGCAGCTCAAAAAAGGCTTCAGCATACGGCTGAAAGAACAGGTGCCGCGGGGCAGTGCTCTGGACGGCCAGGTACTGGAGCAGGCCGGTCAGCTTGCCGGCAAAATCTCCGATGCTGTTTATCCGGAGAAAAGGCTCAATGGTCTGCTGGTGGACGGATTTCAGATGTTTCAGGAATTCGGGAGCTTTCGGCAGGCCGGCGGTTTCGGCGTAAACATCGAGTTTCTGACTCAGATCCCGGTCGGAGGCGATCTCTTCCAGCGCCCAGAACAGGCGACCTTTTTTCTGGTTAAAGATTTCCTGGATCGTGTGGAAGAGAATTCTGGTCAGCTCGGCGCTTCGGGCCGGTCCCGGGAAATAAATGTTTTTAGTATAGGGGTGGAGGACAAAGTCCAGATAATAAGGGGCGTAGAAACGATTCTGCTCGTCGGCCGTCTGAATCAAATTGAACAGGCAGTCAAAAAAATTATAAAGCGGGGTCCTGGTCAGGGGATAGCCGAGAGAAATGTTGTATTCTTTGTCCGGAATGGCCGACAGCGTTTGCTGATGGAGCGGAATCAGGCTTTCCAGGGCCGGAAGGACGATGACCTGTTTTTCGTTGAACAGGTCGGGGTTCTTAATTTTTTCCTCTAAAAGGTGATTGAGAATAAAAAGCTGCCCGTGAGAGTCTGGGCTGAGGTAGAACCGGATTTCCGGCGGGCAGCTTTCCCCCTGCCCGGGATTGAGGGCCTCAGCTTTTTTTAGGTCAATCCCCAGCGTCTGAGCCATTTCCTCAAGACCGGGGCCATCCAGAAGATATATAGTAGCCAGGTCCGATTCCAGAATTTTTTTGATGAGCTCCAGCTCACCCCGGTTGAGCAGAAAAAAGCCGGCCAGGATCGTCTGTTCAAAGCGGCTGAGAAGTTCGGGCGAAAAATTGTCCAGCACCAGGGTCAGTCTGGTGGCCGGGGTGGAAAGTTTTTTCTCTGCCAGCCGCCGGTAAAAATTTTCATAGAAGAAAGACACTTTCTGCAGCCTGGCGCTGGTCCGCTCGGGTAACTTCTGACCGGCCAGGTTGTCTATCATCAAAAAATTCTCTTTGCTGACCAGTCCGGCTTTGAGCTCTTCCAGGTCCTGGTAGAGCTTGAGGCCGAGCGGAAAGAATTCATCCAGGGAAAGAAAGGAGAGACCGCCCAGAGGTTGAGGATGCTCTCGGTGAAGCTCAAAGAGGATGGAAACCGCATCCACCTGGTCTGCCGGTCTGTGGCTGTCCCGGTTAATTTCCCCGTACAGGCTGTCTATGAATTCATCAAATGAACGGATGGCCGGAGGCAGGGAGCTTTTCCCCAGCTTCCGGGCCAGGGCCTTGCGGAGGTAATGGCCAGGTCTTTTTTCGGGAAAGACTACCTGGAAGCGGGTCAGTTCCCGGCCGGATTCCAGCAGCCTGGAGGCCAGGAGCTCCGGCAGGTCCTGTCCCGGAAAAACTTTGATCAGGGACATTAAATCGTCTCCACTTTCTTCAGGTCGGGATACATCAGAATTCCGGCCACTCTTCTGTCCGGATAGACATCGGATAGCATGGAGATATATCCCTCCAGCTGTCCGTAATAGGCCTTAATCAGTTCCCGGTTCTCAGACCGGCCGCTCTTAAAATCAATTACGGTCACCGTCCCGGGGTCAACCACCACCCGGTCAGCCCGGAAGAGGCGGCCCTGGCTGTCAGCCAGTTCAATTTCCCGGTGAACGGTTCTTTCCGGACGGCGCTCGAACCAGGTCGCCACCTGGCAAAGGGAAAGGAACTCTATCAGGGTGTCCTGAACCTCCTTCAGCTCGGTGGCTGTATACTCTTCCGACCTGACCAGATTCAGGGCATCGGACAGCGCTGACACCGGATCCCCGTCGATGAATTCAATCGAGGCCAGAAGCCGGTGCATCAGTTGTCCTCGCCTCTTCTCGTAGTAATTAATTTCAGCCCCGGTTTCTGCTTCGGGAAATTTTCCGGTCTGAATTATCTTCAGGCTGGCCAGGTTCTGCTCTGTCTGGTCAGCGCCGTTTTTATCTTTTCCGGCGGCCGGTCTGGCCGCGGAGGAGGCGTGGCGGCCATCGGTTCCCAAGTCCAGCACGGTTTCCAGCAGGTTAAACGGATATTCTTTTCTTTTTTTGACAGCGACGACGTAAAGCTCTTCTCTGGCCCGGGTCAGGGCTACATACAGTGTATTTAATTTATTAACTCTTTCCCTTTGCCTGAAACCCTCGTAGGTCTCAAGGAGCTTCGGGCTGGACGCGGCCAGACTGGCGTTCAGCTTCAGCACCACAACCGGCCGGGGACCCTCCCGGTCATCGCCGGTGTTTTCCGGGGACTCCTGGAGATAAAAATCCTCGCCCTTGATCTTTTCCCCGTAGAGTATAAGTATAACCACCGGGAAACCGAGTCCCTTCGCTTTGTGGATGGTCATAATCCTGACGGCATCCAGACTTTCTGGAACGTCTAC
>CAZDZU010000181.1:0-404 GCA_964509995.1 uncultured Eubacteriales bacterium
ACGGCGGTTGTTGTAACCTATAATAATGAAAAGAAAATAATAGACTGCCTGGAATCAGTGCAGGGAGTGGTTGATGAAATCGTGGTTGTCGACAGCCACAGCACCGACCTGACCAGAAAAGTCGCCGCCTATTTTACCGATAAGGTTTACCAGCATACTTCCTCCGATTATGCTGCCCTCAAAAACCTCGGTCAGGATAAAGCTTCCTTCAAATGGATCCTGTCGCTTGAGCCTGACGAAAGACTGTCGCGGGGGCTGAAGCTGGAACTTCTAAAAATCAAACAGAAACCGGATGAATTCGAGGGTTATCTTATTCCGCGGCGGAGCTTCTATCTCGGCCGCTGGGTAAGACATTCGGGCTGGTATCCCAACCTCAGGATAAGGCTCTACCGCAAGGACAAAGG
>CAZDZU010000181.1:414-4338 GCA_964509995.1 uncultured Eubacteriales bacterium
AAGGCTCCTGGGGCCGCGACCGGTTCCGGGTGTCCCTGAATTTTACCGGTAAAACCGGCCGGCTGAAGAACCCGGTCGAACACCTGGCTTTCGCTTCTATTTCCGAGCATTTAACATATCTGGACCGGGTGACCGACAGGCGGGCCCAGGAATTATACCTGAAGAGGAAAAAGGCTCGCTGCTATCATTTCTGGTTATCCCCGGCAGCCAGGTTCCTGAGAACTTATTTCGGAAAAGGAGGCTGGCTGGACGGCTTTGCCGGACTTGTGATTTCGGCTCTGGCTGCGTATTCTGTTTTTCTTAAGTACGCCAAGCTGAAAGAGGTCTGGAAAAAAGGGGAGAGAATTGAGCCTGTGTCTCATAGCCAGTGATCCTCAGGATGAACTGGAGCTGAAACAGCTTTTACTGATTTCCGGGGAACTCAAGAAGAAGAACTTTCCTTTTTTTATCCTGACCGTTCCGGGGGGTAAACTATCGGCTCAAGCCAGGCTCCAGGGAATAAGGGTTCTCAACCACAGGCTGGAGGGCAGATCCGGCTGGCTGTCATCCTGGAAATTACGTCGGTTTTTCAGGAAAAACGGGATACAGCTGGTTCATTTTTTCGACCGGACGGCGGCCGATTCTGCCTGGAAAGCTGCCCAGAAAGCCGGGGTTAGGGTCAGACTGGTCTCCTGGAAGCGAACCTGGAATCTGAAAGAAGCACTCGGTCTGCTGAGCCAGTCGGATTCGGTGGTCTGCGAGAACGATGAAACCAGGAGGCTTCTGCTCAAGCATAATCTGGGACAGGGGAAACTGGAGGTTATTCCGCCGGGGCTGGATTTCTCGCAATTCCAGACAGCCAGAAAAGATTTTCTGCGCCGGGAACTGAACCTTCAGCCTGACAATTTTCTGGTTGGGCTCCTCTGCCCGCTTGAGGACCTGAAAACCCTCAAGAGCCACCTGGAGGCGGTCAGGATTCTTGACCAGGAAGCTCCGCAGTTGAAGGTGGTTATCCTGGGAGTAGGAGCCCTGAATCTGGAGAGACTGCGCCAGGAACAGGCGATGGAGTTCGAAAACCTGTATTTTTACCTGGGCTTCAATGAACAGCTGGCTGAGGTCATCTCGGCCCTGGACCTGTTTGTTTTCGGGGCCTATTCTC
Organism: uncultured Eubacteriales bacterium; assembly: GCA_964509995.1. Taxonomy (GTDB): domain Bacteria; phylum Acidobacteriota; class Aminicenantia; order Aminicenantales; family Saccharicenantaceae; genus Saccharicenans. Next base: position 1,553 of record CAZDZU010000181.1, read on the forward strand.
TTCCAGAAGAATATATCCTAAAAGCCATGGTCTGGAAAGTGCCCGTAATCGGGGTGATGTCTGCGGGAATGGCCGGGTTGATCATCCAGCGGGAAACGGGTTTCCTGGTTCCGCCGGGCGACCCTCCCTCACTGGCCCAGACCATCCTGAAGCTTTATCTTGACCGCAGCCTGGCTCAGAATCTCAGCGCCAGGGCCTACGAGCTGGTTTCCAGCCAGCATTCAGTCGAGGCCATGGCTCAAAAAATGGTCAATCACTATGAGTTTCTGGCCTTACAGAAAGGAGTTAAACTTGGTCGGTAAGGTTTCTGTCCGCAGGTTGACAGACCGAGGCGAATTTGCTGGCCTGATTGATATTCAGCGGGTGGTCTGGAAGCATCCCGATCTGGACCTGACGCCGGTTCATCAGTTCTGCATTTCCACCTTCATGGGCGGGCTGGTCCTGGGTGCTTTCGTTGATGAAGAGCTGGCCGGCTTCGTTTATTCTTTTCCGGCCATTCATAATGGGAAATTCTGCCATCATTCCCACCTGCTGGCGGTGCGGCCGCAGTTCCAGGGTTACGGACTGGGCAAAAAGCTTAAATGGGCCCAGCGCCGGGAAATACTGAAGATGGGTCTGGACCTCATCACCTGGACCTATGACCCCATGCAGAGCCGGAATGCCAACCTCAATTTTCATACCCTGGGAGTTATCTGCAGGCGATACCTGCCTGATTTTTACGGGGAAACACCTCAGTTGCGACTGGGTCCGGGAATTCCCACCGACCGCCTGCTGGTGGAATGGCCCATTAAATCGGCCAGAGTTCAGAGGAAGGCTGAAGAAAAAGAAGAAAAGACCATAGACCTGAGTTTTCTTCCCAAAGCCCTGGAAGGTTACCGGGCGGATGACGGCAGTTACCAGCCCGGCCCGGTCAATCTTCAGCTGAAGACCCCGGTTTTCCTGGCAGAAACAGTCCGGGACGTCCAGGGGCTCAGGGACAGGCCCGAGCTAATCGGCAACTGGCAGTCAGCCTTGAGACAGGTGCTGAATCATTATTTCGGACGGGGCTATGCTATCATCGATTTTATTTTTGGCGAGCAATGTTTTTATTTACTGAAGAAAATGCCGTCCGGCAAATAAAGAAGCTGAACCGTTTAGAGAACCGCTTTGGGATAAATCAGAAAAGCGAAACCGAAAAGAATAGGGAGCAAGCCGGACCGCCTGGGAAAAAATTTCGGGATTGCCGGAAAGCAATTAGGCGTGAAAATTATATAAAGAGACCTGGTTAGAAATTAATCTTCGGGCTGATTCGAAGGCCCGCAGGAAGGCAGGTGTCAGATGGCCATCGAAAGAATTGAGCTTAATCTTTTGAGACTTCCCTACGTCCATTTTTTTGAGACCAGCTTCGGACGGGCCTACGACCGGACTTTTATCATCATCCGGGTCTATGAAGGCGGGCTGGTCGGCTACGGCGAGTGTGTGGCTGAGGAGAAGCCGCTCTACAGCGGGGAAACCACCGAAACCGCCTGGCATATAATCAGGGATTTTCTGGTGCCGCTCGTTTTTAGCCGGGGAATAGTTGAGCCGGAGGACTATTATGAAGCGGCTAAGATTTTTCGAGGCAACCAGATGGCCAGGGCCGGGCTGGAGCTGGCCCTGTGGGACTTAAGGGCCAAAAAACAGGGAGTTCCGCTCAGCCGGCTGTGGGGCGGGGTTCGAGACGAAATCCCGGCCGGGGTCAGTGTTGGCATCGAGGATTCGGTACCCGAACTTCTCGCCCGGATAGAAAGCTACCTCAGCCAGGGTTATGAGCGGATCAAAATAAAAATTAAACCCGGCTGGGACGTTGAGGTCTGTCAGGCCATAAGGGAGAAATACCCCTCTCTTCTTCTCCAGGCCGATGCCAATGGGGCTTACACTTTTGACCAGGCTGACCATTTGCGAAGGCTCGATGCCTTCAACCTGCTAATGGTGGAACAGCCCTTTCCGCCCTATGACCTCTGGGACCACAGCAAGCTGCAGAAGAAGATGACCACACCGCTGTGCCTGGATGAAAGCATCATTTCTTTTGACTCAACCCGGGCGGCTCTGGAAATGGGCAGCTGCCGCATCATAAACATCAAGGTGGGCCGGGTGGGAGGAATTATTGAAGCTCGCAGGATACATGATTACTGCCAGCGCTATGGGGTAGGCGTCTGGTGTGGCGGTATGCTGGAAAGCGGCATTGGCCGGGCTCATAATCTCCATCTGGCCACCCTGCCCGATTTTAAGTATCCCAATGACCTTTCGGCCAGCGCCCGCTATTACCATGAGGACCTGATTGAGCCGCCGGTTAGCTTGAGTCGGCCGGGTTATATCCGGGTTCCCGAGGGGCCGGGTATCGGGGTTAACCCGGTGGAAGACCGCATCCAGAAAGCCACAGTTCGCCACGAAGTTTTGAAACCATAGGGAGAGATTGATGAAGAATCTGGTAATTCTGGGAGCTGGAACCGGAGGCACCATCATGGCCAATAAGCTGGCCGGGCCTCTTAAGAAGCGAGGCTGGAAAGTCACTGTAGTTGACAAAGATGACGACCATTATTATCAGCCCGGATTTCTGCTGGTGCCCTTTGGCCTTTACCAGCCTGAAGACCTGGTCAGGTGGCGGTCGCATCTACTGCCGAAGGGCGTGGATTTTATCGTCGAGCAAGTCGAAGAAATCAAACCGGAGAGCAAAAAGATTAAGCTGGTCAATGGGCAGGAGATTAGCTATGACCTTCTTCTGATTGCCACCGACACCCACATCAGACCCGAAGAGACTCCGGGCC
>CAZDZU010000182.1:0-4287 GCA_964509995.1 uncultured Eubacteriales bacterium
ATCAAGGACATAGACATTACCTCCGGCATCGACAGCTATAGCCGCCGGCATATAAAAAGCCCGGTCGGGGTCGGTGGAGTCAATGTCCCCGAAATTTCTTAACGGTTCAAGCGAAATCGCTGGCTTTTTGCCCCACAGCCCTTTCCCCTTATTGTGGACCAGCCGGAGGCCATTTACCGTCTCGACCTTCTGGGCCCGCAGCTTGTCCGCAGAACCGATGAGCCCGGCTGTTATGAAAAAGGCCAGGACGATAATTCCAGTCATTTTATGGAAATTTCTCGGCCTCATCTTTTGACTCCTCACTTTTATCAATCTATTTATGAACGCTTCACAACAAGAAATGTTACCAGAAAGAAGGGCAGAACACATCTTTCGCTATCTTTAGTTAATCCTGAGGAAACGCTGCTAACCTTCTGCCGGAAACCATTCTTTTTAAGACAGCCAGATTTATCACCTCCGCCACTTTCTTTTCCCGGCCTATAAGTTCAGAACCAGCGAGGTGGTAAAAAAGGTGTCAACCTTACCCCTCGGTATGAAAACCCTCAAGCCGGTCTCCTGCCCCTGGGGGTCGAATAGAGGCACTTCCAGGTCGGGTGGTCTGTTGTTCCTCAGCAGGCGCACGCCGGTCTTCAAGGAAAGCTTCCTGCTGAGCGGGGCAGCCACGTTAAAATTCCATTCGTACCTCCAGTCGCTGATCCTGGCCAGATTGTCATCAAAGATAAAACCCGTGGCAAAGGAAGCATTGTCAAAAAGCTTCTGCTCCCAGGAGAGGCTGTAACGAGAGCCGAGAAAGGAAGTTAGCGGTTGCTGACTGTATTTTCTGATGGTGAAACTCAGACCGGCCTGGGTCCGCATTTTAGTCCGGTCGGTATCGGCCACCACCAGACCGGCGCCAGCCGTCCACAGAGCCCGTCCCAGCACTCCGGAAAATTTATTTCTGTCCCAGACAAAGCCCAGGTTAGTCGTCAGACGCCCGCTCACCCGGTGGTCGTAATGTCCGGAGAGAACATAGTTTTCAGCCGAAAGGCGCCGGGTTCTCTCCTCCTCCACCACAAAACTTTCCTCACTGCCGACCGCCCTTCGGGTTATCGTCGTCGAATGACTGCGCAGTAAAAAAGTCTTGAGAGTGTAAGTATCCTTTTCCCCGGAAGATCGGGTGAGGTTGGCTCCGAAACTAAAAGAAGAAGACAGGCTGTTTCCACCTGTCACCACATAACTCAACTCCAGCGTTTTTTTCCAGGGATCAAGCCAGTCTATTATTTTCTTTTTCTTTTCCGCCGGCACCGTCTCGGTCATCGTCTCCTGCTTTTTCGCTGACTCCTCCGCTTTAACTTCCTGAGTTTCAACGGCTGTTTGTTTTTCTCTTTCCTTCCCCGCTTCCGCTTCTCGACCGCCTTTTTTCTGTTCGGGTGCTATTCGGCTGCTCTGACTGTCGTCGCAAAAGACGGCCCGGTCGCCTGTTGGCTCCGACCATAAAACTTGCCGGTCAGAGCCGGAAATCGCCATCTCCTGAACCGCAAAGCTGGACCCGAAAGAGGCCCTGTTTTTCCCGGAAAGATAATTAGCGGTGGACGGGATTAAAAACGCCAGAACAATTAAACATAAAAGAAGACGAAGCCTCATATTATCCGACCACATGTTGAACCTCATTTTGTCATTAAAATTATTTCTATTCCCGGCTGTCCGTCGGCAACCACTTCTGGCTGGCTCTGGATCGGTATAAAGCTGAATTAAAGCCGGCTGATATTACCTTGTTTTATCCGGGACAGAGAGAAGATATTTATCAGTCAGAGAACCTTTTCTCTTTATTAAACCCGATCTCCGGCTATGAAGTTTCAGAATAATTTAAAATTTGATAATGTCAATAGCCGCAAAGCTCTGAATTCTTCTCTTCTTTTCAGAACTCACGACGATGAAGGCCCGGCTCTGCTCTGATGAGTCCGCCCGGCCGACCTGGTCGTCAGACCGGCGAAGATCCTGACCATTTTGAAAACGTCCCTGGTACAATCAGGACTTATCCTTTTTTCAGACTCCATTTTTATGTTGATTATAATATCCACGAAGCCCCGGCCCTCGCCTGAAGTTGAAACAATCCAGCAACCAGAACGGGCCGAGTTGAATTCTGATTGCAATGACAGAAAATTTCTGCGATGATGATGGGAAGAAAGATATTAATTCGGGAAGGAGCAGGAGATGCGCTTCAATTCTGCCTTTCTCGTCATTTCCTTAATCCTGGCCATTAGCATTAACCTTTACGGACAGCCGGCGCCGGGTATAAAAATCGTCAACCGCGGATTCATCATCGATAAAGAACATAAAGAAGGTCCGGCCAATCTGGCGGAAAAAGTGGACTCGGGTTATGCCTATAAATACGACCCGGCCTCCTCAACCGGCAAGACCTGGGTTTACGCCAATGCCTGGATAGGCGATGTCGAAGCCTGGGTTGCCGGCACTTATTATCTGGATTTCGAAATAACCGGCCTTCCGCCAGGGACTTCCTTTGTGGCTCCCCGGGTGATGGTCAGTTACAGGGTCACCGGGCTGGTTGATTCTTTCGGGCTGGGCCATTCAGATACCAATTATCGCCTCAATCTGACCGCGGGCCTGACTGACGAACTTGATTTTAAGTGGTCCCGCTCCCTGATCAGAAAGACCATCCTCACGAAAAGAGATAAGGAAACCTGGAAATCTGCCGATTTCGCAATTACCCTGGGAACGGCCGCGGCCACCTCTCTTATTTCTGAGATCCCGGCAGCCGGTGATGTTCTGGATGTAATTATAGAAGCGGCTTCCACCGCCTGGGACGCTGTGAACTGCGAGGCTAAAATCAACGAGAAGGGCTGGCTGAGGTTTATAAACCTTCCTCTAACGGCCGGGAAAACTTACCGGGTTTATCTGACCCTGGAGAGCCAGGTCAAGGCAGTGGCCCTGGTGGCCGGTCAGCGAGCGATTAAAGTAGATTTTCTGGGCCGGGAGCCTTTTTTTGCGCCAGGCAGCAGAGACTTAAGAGGCTGGGGTCTGGGTCTGGATAGAGTTGAGGTAATTTTCCCGGCTTCAGTATATAAGGCTATCGCTCCACCCCCGAAGCCCGGGCCAGCCAGTTCAACCAGGAGAGATCTCTTCTTTTCACAGAAGCCGGTCCTGCTCCAGGCCGAAAAGTTAACGGCTGAATCTTACCGGGCTGTAGAAGGCTCCCCGGTAAAGCTGCAGCTGGCTCTGAGCAGCAAATATCAGGATGAAGAGAAGATTAAAGTCCAGGTTTCAATTCCAGAGGCGGGCTGGAAGGAGAATCTGTTTTTCGACCGCATAAAAAGGGATAGTCCGACCACGGCCACCATCGAACTCCCCCGACTGATCGTTCCTCCCGGCCGGGACAGCCAGAGCTTTACAATTGAAACCATCCTCGACCCGGTTTCAGAATTAAGGAATGAAAATAGAACCAACAACCGGGAGACTCTCTATCTTCTGATCATCCCCCGCCACTATCAGCTCCAGGTCCAAAATCTCTCGGTGACGCCCGTCCAGGCAGAGTACCAGCAGGGCCAGCAGCTAACCCTGTCGGGGATCATCAGAAACAAAAGCAATGTTGACCTGGAGGCTGTTGAAGCTGCCTTCTATTACAACGCCGGAACCCATGCCCGACCCAATCTGGTACTTATTGCCAGGCAGGTCCTGACTCTTAAACAGGGCGAGGAAAAGACGGTCACCTGCACCTGGAAGGCTGCCAGGTCAGCCGAATACTGGACAGAACTTTATTTTGTCCCCGACCCGGAAAACGCGATCAAAGAAATAATTGAAGACGGCGACATCCACCGGGCCAGCAAAGCGATTGTCATAAAATAGCTGCTGATTCCATCCGCTGGTTGATTTTTGTTTTGCTTATTTATAAATAGATGGAGCGAGGAAAAAAATGAACAAAAAATCTGTCCACTGGCACCAAAACTGTCAACCGGGCAGCACCTGTTGCTGCCCGGATTCCTCCGGGCTCACAAAGGCACCCGCGGCCGGAACTTTAACCAGACGCGGTTTTCTGAAAAATGTCGGGTTCAGCACCCTGGGCACTGTGGCCATGGGACATCTGCGCTGGACAGAGCTCTCCTCCGACCGGGTCCAGCCTTTATCCCCGGGCCTGGCCGACCCCAGAATTCCCATCAAGGTCAAGCCCGTCCTGGTCTACAGCACGCCCAAACGGGCCCCGCAAACGAGCTGGAGAGCCTGGGGAGGCATTCAGACCCGGCGGGAGGCCGAAGAGGAAATCGCCCGCATCCAGGGAGAACTCGCCGCCCT
>CAZDZU010000183.1:0-4284 GCA_964509995.1 uncultured Eubacteriales bacterium
TCTTTACTTAGAGCCACGCCGGGATTACCCGTTCCTGTCTCGCTCCGGCGGCCAGCTTTCCTCCGGATTTATTTTTTGAGGAAAAAGACCCGGCTACCGATTATCCATGGTTGTGCGCCTGTGCTCCGCGCTCTTCAACCCCGCGAGCACTGGCCGGTCGGGTCGGTTTCAGCCTCCCGGATGGAAAAAGTCTCAGGAAATAGCCTGCTTCTCTTCCTCCAGAATTTTAGCAATTTCTTCTTCCTTCGGCAAATCATCCAGGCTATTCAGCCCAAAATACTGGAGGAATCTTTCGCTGGTGCGGTAGACCAGGGGATTACCTGGCGCCTTCTTCCTTCCGACTATCTTGATCAGCTTTTTCTGCAGCAGGCTCTTCAGGCAGTAGGTGGAATCAACACCCCGGATGGCTGAAATTTCGGCCTGAGTTATCGGTTGATGATAGGCGATGAGGCTCAGGGTTTCCAGCGCGGCCGAGCTCAGCTTCGACTTTTTTTCAATCTGCAGCAACCGCCTGACCCACTGGTCATGCTCCGGCTTGGTGGTGAAAAGGTAACCGCCACCCGACCGGACAATCTGAATTCCGCGTTCCGGGGCCGCGTAATCCGAAAGCAAGGAGTTCAGAGCAGCTTCCAGCTCTTCTTCCGGGACCTCGCCCAGAACTTCCTTCATTTTTCCCGGTGTCAGCGGTTCCTGGGAAATGAAAATTAAGACTTCCAGTATGGCTTTCAGTTGGTCATTCATGGCTCTGTCCGTGGGTATGGGATCTGGACCGGCGCAGCCAGACCCGTATTGTCTGAAAAAGTTGTTCCTGCACGGCGATAACCAGGTGGTTTTTCACCAGCTCCAGCAGGCAGAAGAAGGAGACCAGGGCTTCTTCCAGGGTTTCCTGACCGGAAAAATATTCCAGAAAATCCATGGAACCGTGGGCTTCCAGGTACCCGACCATTTCTTTCATCTTCTCCTCGGCCGAGACGTCTTTGCCCCGGATAACCGGAAGGTTTTCCCGTTCCCTCTTTTTCATCAACAGGAAAAAGGTCTCGGCCAGGTCGAAAAGACTCACCTCCAGTAGCTCAGCTTCTTCAGGTCTGGCCACCGGCGGCAGGAAGGTCCTTTTCCAGCGCAGGAGCTGGTCCTCTTCCTTTTCCCGGAGCATGGTGCAGGCCACCTTGACTTTCTGGTACTCGAGCAGGCGGTCGACCAGAAGCTGTCGCGGGTCATCAGCCTGGATGGCTTCCTGTTCCCTGGGCAGCAACATCTGAGACTTAATATAAATCAGCAGGGCAGCTATCAGCAGGAATTCCGCTTCCCGGTCGAGATTGATCTGCTCTTTTTTTCCCAGATATTCCAGATAATGTCGAGTGATGACGGCGATGGGAATGTCGTGAATATCGATTTTTTTCTTGCGAATTAGAAACAGCAACAGATCAAGTGGGCCTTCAAAAATTTCGAGCTTGACCTGGTAGCCGTCAGCTGAACCTGGCTCCATCTGGGGGAGAATTGAACTTTCCTGGCTGTCCTGAATTTCTTGCTCCATCAGACCTTTCCTGAAGTTGATTGCCCACCCGGAAATACCAGGCCCATGGCTTCCCGGACCCTGGCCATGGTGTTCCCGGCTACTTCTCTCGCTTTCTTATTGCCCTCTTCGAATATTTCCCAGACCAGGCCGGGGTGCTGTTCATAGTAAGCCCGTTTTTCACGGAAAGAGGCGAATTCCCGTATTAGAGCCTCAATGACTACTTTCTTGCATTCCAGACAGCCGATAGAGGCTGAACGACAGCCGGCGGCCAGTTCCGCCCGTTTATCTTCTGGCACGAAAGCCTTATGCAGGGTGAACACCGGGCAGTCGTCTGGCTCACCCGGGTCGGAGCGCCGTTTTCTCCTGGTATCAGTTACCATCGGGGAAATTTTCTTTCTGATTGTTTCCGGGGAGTCCTTGAGAAAGATGGCGTTGCCGTAGGATTTGCTCATCTTCCGACCGTCTGTTCCGGCCAGCTTGGGCACTTCGGTCAGAAGGATCTGGGGCTCGGGAAAGACTTCCCCGTAAAAGCGGTTGAAGCGACGGACTATTTCCCGGGCCAGCTCGATGTGGAAAGCCTGGTCTTCTCCGACCGGTACCACCTCCGCCCTGTATATGATTATATCTGCGGTCTGAAGCAGCGGATAACCGAGGAAACCGTAGGTGTTAAGTTCCCGGTCCTGGATTTCCTGCTGCTGCTCTTTGAAAGTCGGGACCCGTTCCAGCCAGGGCAGCGGGGTGATCATCGAAAGCAAAAGGTGCAGTTCGGCATGTTCTTTGACTTCCGACTGAATGAAAAGAACCGATTTTTCCGGGTCCAGTCCGGCGGCCAGCCAGTCCAGAGCCACTTCGAATGTATACTCTTTGATAACCTTCGGGTTTTCATACTCGGAACTCAGGGCATGCCAGGGGACTATGGTGAAGAAACAATGGTGGGTGTCCTGAAGCTTGACCCAGCCTCTGAGGGCGCCCACGTAATTTCCCAGGTGCAGGGGACCGGTGGGCCGCATCCCGCTCAGAACCGTTTTCTTGCTGTGTTGACTCATGTCTTCTACGCTCAAAAAAAGATTACGGCTAGAATTAAGTATTGTAAAGGCCTGATGATCAGGTCCAGAATTCCAACTGAAATCAGGACGATAACAATCAAGAAGCCATAGGGTCTCAGACGGGCGTAGCTATCGGCCAGGCGTTCGGGCAGCAGGCCTTCCAGCACACCGCTTCCGTCCAGGGGATACATCGGAATCAGGTTGAAAGCCACAAGATAGGTGTTGATCAGAACCAGATAGAAAAGAATTATGACCAGTCCCTGAAGCGGCTGTAATCCCGGCGGAAGTCCACCGCGAGAGGTCAGAAAATTATAGAGGGCGGTGGTGGTAACCGGGCTGATCAGTTTCAGGACCACGATCAGCAGCAGGGCGGAAACTGCCGCCAGTATGTTGGCCGCCGGGCCGGCCAGGGAAATCCAGAATCCGTCTTTCCTTGGATTCCGCAGGAAGTTGGGATTGACCGGAACTGGCTTGGCCCAGCCGAAGACCGGCGCGCCGAAAACCGCCAGCAGCAAGGGTAGTATTACCGTTCCGAAAATATCTATGTGGGCTATGGGGTTGAGGGTCACCCGGCCGGCAGCCATGGCCGTCGGGTCTCCCAGACGATAAGCGGCCCAGCCGTGAGCCGCCTCATGAATGGTGATAGCAAAGAGCAGGATAAACAAGCTTATAATAGTTGTAATCATCTTTTTTCAGGTCATTTTCTTATACCATAAGAACAGGGTATTAGTCTATGCCCGTTGCCGGGATAGCCCTCCTGCGGCCGGAACGACTATCTACGGTCCGGGTCAGGCGCCATAAGTGTTTCTGGCCTCAAGACCGGGGGGAATCGTCCTGTCCGGGATTATCCCGTCGCCCCGAAAAAAAGTGAGCCTGACCCCGCGAGGTCAGGCTTAGCCTTTTGGTTGATTGGAAAAGTGGAATCAGGAATTCAGGATCTTATCCACTTCTTCTTTGTCGATATCCCGAATACACTTGATGCCGCTGATTCTGGCTGCTTCCATGGTCAGGGCGCCTATGTCGTCTCTGGTAATGTATCCCAGCGAGAATTTTCTGGCTCCGGCCATCAGCTGCCGCAGTCCCTGGTTCAGCCGTCTGAAGTAGGTATAAACGCCGATGGCTCCCGGAGGCAGCTCATTGAACCTCTCGCCGAACCTCTTCTTCAGCTCGGGAGCGGTGATGAAGATTTCTTCCACGCTGTTGCCGAATCTTTCGACATAGACCGGAATCTGTCCGTCTTTGATCCGGCTGCCGATGGTCTTTCCCACCATGGCCGCGGCCAGCGGGGAGCGAGCCATGCCCACAGCCTTGACGTAGGGAGCGCCCAGAGCGATGGCTTTGAAGATCTGGTCTTCGAAGGTAATGCCGCCGGCAAATACTATGTCCGGGACGTGTTCGCCTTTTTTGGCCAGGTAATCGGCATATTTATGAGTCAGCGACCAGATTTCAACGCCGGGAATGCCCCATTCATTCATCATCCGCCAGGGGCTCATGCCGGTTCCTCCTCCAGCGCCGTCGACGGTCAACATATCTATTTTAGCCTTGGAGGCGTACTTTACAGCCCTGGCCAGGTCGACGGGTCGATAGGCTCCGGTTTTCAGGAAGACATATTTGGCCCCGGCCTTTCTGAGTTCTTCCACTCTCTTCAAGAAATTTTCTTCTTCCACCATGCCCAGACGACTGTGACGCTCGAATTCCTTGAAGCTGCCCTTTTCAAAGGCC
>CAZDZU010000184.1:0-929 GCA_964509995.1 uncultured Eubacteriales bacterium
ATCTGGGACTGGTGGCTTCTGACCTCAAACGCCCGGAGGAAGCCCGGGAGTATTTCCTAAAAGCCATAGAAGCAGACCCCGTGCTGCCGGAGGCCCATGCCGGGCTGGGTTTGAGTTATCTCCAGGAAGGGAAGTGGGATGAGGCCATCAGGAATTTCAAGCGGGCGGTGGAGCTCGGTTACCGCAGCCCGGTTCTTCATGTTAATCTCAGTTATGCTTATCTGGCGCTAAAGAAATGGACAGAAGCCGAAGCCGAAGCCAGACTGGCCATAGACAGACAGCCCGGGCTGGCTCTGGCCTACAATAATTTGGGCATTGCTCTCGCCCAGCAGAACAGGCTGGAAGAAGCCCGGGAGGCACTCGAGCGCTCCCTGGAGCTTAATCCACTCGACCGCGATGCGGTTCTCAATCTGGCGGCGGTCGAGTTTTCTCTGGGGCATGAAGACCGGGCTCTGGAGTTATTTCTCAAAGCAGTGGTCCTTAACCCCCAACATCCGGCCAACGGCCCGGTCTACAATAACCTGGCCGTTATTTATTATCGGCGTGGCCAGTACGAGCAGAGCTGGGAATTCTGCTTGAAAGCCCTGCAGAGCGGAGTCAGGGTGGACCCTGAATTTGTGGCAGAACTGAGAAAGAAAATTAAAAAGCAGAACGGCGATAATCCCGCGCCGACGACATCCAGCTGAAATTGAGTTTTCATCACTTTCGATAATAATTGTTATTTTAAGCTGCCTGGCGTCAATAACGGCTTTCCAGTTGCTATAGAGAGGCGAATGGAGCCCGAAGAAAGAAAACAGAAAGATCGGTCCGGGCGACTGGCCATTACTTTAGGCTCAGCTCAGGGCCACGTCCAGAATCATCATCAGCAGGAAACCCAGAATCAAACCAATAGTGGCCGGGTCAGATTTTGGTCGTTGGCAGATACATGG
>CAZDZU010000184.1:939-4275 GCA_964509995.1 uncultured Eubacteriales bacterium
CTCCAGATATTGCCCTTACCCTGGATACCATGTCTGTGCCTGAAAGAATTTTCCGCTTGACTGAGATTCGGGAATAACTTCCTCTACGACCACAAAGATCATGGCTCCGGCGGCAAAGGAGAGGGCGTAGGGGAGAATGGAGATCATCCTGGTGACGGCCAGGGCGCCCAGAACTCCGGCTATCGGTTCCACCACTCCGGAGAGCTGACCGAGAAAGAAGCTTTTCCCGCGGCTGAGACCGGCCGCCCGCAGCGGACCTGAGACAGCCAGGCCTTCGGGCAGGTTTTGTAAACCGATACCTATGGCCAGAGCAATGGCTCCACCCATTGTAGCCCCGATAAGTTCGAGTGAAGCTGCCCCGAAAGCCACTCCCACAGCCAGCCCCTCCGGGATGTTGTGCAGGGTTATGGCCAGAACCAGAAGGGTGGTTTTTCTCCAGTGAGTCTTAATACCTTCTGCCTTTTCTTCAGCCAGAAAAAGATGGAGGTGGGGAAGAATTCTATCCAGCAGGAACAGAAAGCCGGCTCCGGCCAGAAAGCCGGCCGCCGGGGGCAGCCATACGGGCAGACCTCGGCCTCTCGACATCTCAATCGCCGGAGCCAGGAGCGACCAGAAGCTGGCGGCAATCATTACCCCGCCGGCAAAGCCCAGCATCAGGTCGAGGAGTCTGCGGTTAACCCTTTTAAAGAAAAGCACTGAAGCCGCTCCGGCCGCGGTCATAAAGTAGGTGAATATGGTGGCCAGAAAGGCCTGGATTATCGGGGATAAAGAAGCCATTTTGATTGTCTCTTTCTTTCAGGTTTCAAAATAAACCATGCCATCGGTGGAGTCAACGGTTAAAATTGAATAAAAGCCGCTTGAGATGCGGATAAATTAAGAATATGATAAAAATTATTACTGATTTTAAGTCAAAGGCCCCATAAAATTTACGGAATAAACCTGCGGAGGGAAGGATGAAGAGATTTTGCGGAGCTTTAAATTTCAGAGGGAAGGTGGCGGTAGTCACCGGCGCTGCTTCCGGAATCGGCCTGGGGATTGTTAGAGCGCTGACCGGGACCGGAGCCGCTGTGATGATGGTCGATGTTGATGAGGCGCAAGGCCGCAGGGAGAGAGACAGGTTGAAGGAAGATGGTTTTATGGTTGAGTTTTCCGGAGCGGATGTGCGGATAGATAAAGACTGCGAGAAAGCGGTGGCTGAGACAGTAAAAAAATTTGGTAAACTCGATATCCTGGTCAATAGTGCCGGTGTCATAGTCAGAAAAGAAATTCTCGAGATGACAGAAGAAGAATGGAATCTCGTGCTTGATATAAATCTTAAAGGGGTTTTCTTAATGTGCCGGGCGGCCCTGACTCATCTTATAGAAACAAAAGGCACTATCATCAACATTGGCTCTGGCTGGTCGTTAAAGGGAGGTCCCAAAGCAGCAGCCTATTGCGCCTCGAAAGCTGGTGTTCTGAACTTCACCAGAGCGCTGGCCATAGATTGCGGTAAATATGGCGTCAGAGTTAACTGCGTCTGCCCGGGAGATGTCGATACACCCATGCTCCGGGCAGAGGCCCGACAGCTGGGTCTGAGCGAAGAGGAATTTTTGCGAGAAGCGACAGGCAGACCTCTTCAGCGTCCAGGATTTCCCCTCGATGTAGCCGGGGCGGTTCTTTTCCTGGCGAGTCAGCTGGCCGACTGGATTACCGGAACGGCTCTGGTGGTAGACGGCGGTGGCCTGGCCTGATGAAAGATGGCCGGGAGCTGGTTTCCTTTTTAACAACCCGGTCAATAAATTAACCCGAAAAATATGTATTTTTACATAAGCTATGTCCGGGGCTTTCAATAAATTAAACCGGCATGGTTGGTAAACTTCCTGAAAGCTGATTGCTCGAATGAAAGTAATTAAGAGGGTGAGGGAACTCTCCTTGATATGTGTCTGGTGAAAGATATAAAATCTCTGGTATGGAAGGAGGAGTAAAATGCTCAGAAAAATCTTAAGAGTCCCCACGACAGTAATTTTTATATTGCTGATGGCCGTTATGTTTATTCAAACCGGTTCTCCGCTTCAGGCGGCCGAGGAAGCCAGGGTTCTTAGATTTCCGGCTATCTACAAAGACCTGGTGGTCTTCTCTTATGCCGGCGACCTGTATTCAGTGCCGGCAACCGGCGGCCTGGCCAGGAGGCTTACTTCTCACCCGGGATATGAAGCCTTTGCCAGATTTTCTCCGGACGGGAAGTATATCGCCTTTACGGGCGAGTACGACGGAAACCGGGAAGTTTACCTGATGCCGGCTGAAGGCGGGGTTCCGGTTCGATTGACCCATACCCCGGTTCTCAGCCGTGACGATATTTCAGATAGAATGGGTCCGAATAATATTGTGATGGGCTGGACGCCGGACGGTCAGAAAATAGTTTTTCGTTCGAGAATGACCGAATGGAATGATTTCAACGGTCAGCTTTATCTTGTGGCCAGAGAGGGTGGAACGCCGGAAGAGTTGCCGCTGCCCCGCGGCGGCTTCTGTTCCTTTTCTCCCGACGGACAGAAGTTAGCTTTCAACAGGATCTTCAGGGAATTCCGGACCTGGAAAAGATACCGGGGCGGTATGGTCGATGATATCTGGATCTATGATTTCAAAACAAAAAAGACTGAGAACATAACCGGTAATGAAGCCTCCGATATCATCCCGATGTGGAGCGGCAAGAAAATTTATTTTCTTTCAGACCGGGATGAGAACAAACGGTTCAATATCTATTGTTATGATACTGAGACCGGAGAGACCAGGAAAGTTACAGATTTTAAGGACTATGACGTAAAATTCCCCTCGCTCGGGCCCGACTCAATCGTCTTTGAAAATGGGGGTTACCTCTACCGCCTGGACCTGGCTTCTGAAAAGACCGGGAAAATTCCGGTTTACATAGCTGACGACCAGGTGGTAGCCAGAACCGAGCTGGTCAAGGTGGCTGACAGGATAAGCGGCTGGGATGTGGCTCCCGACGGGGCGAGAGCAGTTTTCGGAGCCAGGGGAGAAATCTTCACCGTGCCGGTCAAAAGCGGCAACACCCGGAATTTGACCGGGACTCCGGGAGTGCATGAAAGGGATGTTGCCTGGTCGCCAGACGGTCGCTGGATTGCCTTCGTCTCCGATAAATCGGGCCGGGAGGAAATTTATATAATTCCGCAGGATGGCTCGGGCCCGGCTGTTCAGCTGACCGCCGACGGTGAGTGCTACAAATATGCCCCTCTCTGGTCACCCGACAGCAAACAGCTTATCTGGTCAGACCGGATGTTCAGGTTGCGTTATGGGGATATCGAGAAGAAGCAGGTGGTGGAGGTGGCTAAAAGTAAATAC
>CAZDZU010000185.1:0-3158 GCA_964509995.1 uncultured Eubacteriales bacterium
GCTCAACGGCCTGGACACCGAGTTTTTCTATCACATATTCATGAACACCCAGCCTGGTGTCTTCCACGTTGGCCTGAACCACCACCGTGCCGTAGCCGTCAAACCAGTTCTGGAAAGAGCGAACTCTCATCTCCATATCTGGCGAACGGACTACCCGGCCGTTTCTGATTTCAGCTTCTTCATCCATGCCGCAGACATTTTCGCCAACGGTCAGGATGGCTCCGGATATGGCCGCGCCCACGGCCAGTCCGGCCCAGTTCTGTTTAGCCACGTTGGTTGAGCCCATTCCGGAGATGATAAAAGGCACCCGCAGCTTAATTCCTTTATCATGGCCGATAGCCGTTTCGATGGCGACTTTCTCAAAGGTGGCCAGGTCGCTGTCGGCCGGCACGCCCCAGGCTCCGGCAACCGTGCCCATGATATTAAAATGTGAAAGGTCAACCGGATAATCTTTTTCGGCGGCTGCGGTGATCAGGCCGAAAGGCTGCGGATATAGCACTTCTGTCCCGCGGTAAGCGGATTTTCCGATTTCGCACATTCCGATGCAGCCATCCACACAGGTAACGCACATCCCGCTGAAGGGACTTATCGAACCTTCGGTTCTATTTTTGGTAAGGGTGGCTGCGCTTCTGTTGATTTTTGTAAAGGTCATAGTCTTACCTCCTTTTTCCCTTAGTTGAGTTTAATGTTGAATCTATTCTTAAAATCATGCTTTTTTCTCCCGGACGCAGGTTCCGCAACGGCCGGCATCGTACATCCAGCACTGGAGTTCGTCGTAAAAATCCAGGCAGGTCGGCTCCATCGTCAGACAGGCGTTGCAGATAGCCGTTTCAGCCTGCGGTCCCTGACACCTGAGCTGGCAGGCCGGGCAGATGTAGATGCAGCCCCCGCACAGCCGACATTCTTCAGAGCGGATATCGAAGGGCGTAGAAATTTTGCGCTGAAAGCCGCGATTCTGGAAACCTATGGCTTTGCCGTCCATCTGTTCCTCACACATCCTGACACACAGCCCGCACAGGATGCATTCTTCATTCCTGATCTTGAAGCGCATCCTGGTGACTCCGAACTTAGAAGCCAGGTCCTGGATAACTTTGGAGAAGGGAGCCACTGACAGCATCAGTTCAATCATCATCCGTCGGGCCTGAACCACTCTTTTGGTGTCGGTATGCACTACCAGGCCTTCTTCTGCCGGGTAGGTGCAGGAAGAGACCAGTTTGGCCCGCGACCCCTGTCCGATTTCCACCAGGCAGAGGCGGCAGGCGCCATAAGGAGTCAGGCCTTCATGATGGCAGAGAGTGGGAATTTCCAGCCCATAGAATTTAGCTGTCTCCAGTATGGTCCAGCCTTCCTCGGCCTTGACTTCCACTCCGTTTATTTTCATGGTGATCATGGCTTCACCTCTTTTACAATGGTTATGGCCTCGTCGCGCTGGGCTTCAATGGCCTCAAACCGGCAGGCTTCAAGGCAGGCTCCGCATTTGATGCATTTGTCGTAGAGGATGAGATGGGTATCTTTTCTGGTGCCCTGGATGGCGCCGGTCGGGCAGGCCCGTTTGCAGGCTTCGCAGCCGGTGCATTTTTCTGGAATGACGGCGTAGCGGATGAGACTCTTGCAAACTCCGGCCGGACAGCGTTTCTCATAAATGTGAGCCTCGTATTCATCCCGGAAATATCTCAGGGTGGAAAGCACCGGGTTGGCGGCCGTCTGCCCCAGACCGCACATCGAGGCTTCCTTGGTGGCCAGAGCCAGTTCTTCCAGCAGTTCCAGGTCGCCTGGCTGTCCCTGTCCTTCTGTAATGGCGCTGACGATTTCCCACATTCTCTGGGTGCCTTCCCGGCAGGAAATGCATTTGCCGCAGCTTTCGTCTCTGAGAAAATTGAGAAAGTACCTGGCCACATCCACCATGCAGGTTTTCTCGTCCATGACAATCATGCCCCCGGAACCCATGATGGAGCCGGCGGCGGTCAGGGATTCGTAATCAATAATCTGGTCCAGCATTGAGGCCGGCAAGCAGCCGCCCGAAGGGCCTCCCGTCTGAACGGCCTTAAAAGCCTTTCCATCCGGAATGCCACCTCCGATGTCGTAAATTATTTCCCTCAGGGTGATGCCCATCGGCACTTCTACCAGACCGGTGTTGTTGATCTTGCCGACCAGCGAGAAGATTTTGGTGCCCTTGCTTCCGCTGGTTCCAATGTTTGAAAACCAGTCGGCCCCGTTCAGTATTATTAAAGGAATGTTGGCCCAGGTTTCCACGTTGTTGATGCAGGTGGGTTTTTTCCACAGACCCTTCTGGGCGGGGAAGGGCGGCCTCTGGCGTGGTTCTCCCACCCGGCCTTCTATGGAGGCAATCAGGGCTGTCTCTTCGCCGCAGACAAAGGCGCCGGCGCCCTTGGCTATGTGCAGGTCAAAGCTGAAGTCGGTGCCGAGGATTTTTTCTCCCAGGAGTCCGGCCTGGTAGAGCTGATTGATGGCCATGGTAACATGGCGCACGGCCAGCGGGTATTCGTCGCGCACATAGATGTAGCCTTCGCGGGCACCGATGGCCAGGGCCCCGATCATCATACCCTCCAGCACCCGGTAGGGGTTGCCTTCCAGCACGCTCCGGTCCATGTAGGCCCCCGGGTCGCCTTCGTCGCCGTTGCAGATGATGTACTTAAGATCCCCGGGTGACCGACGGGTGGCTTCCCATTTGAGTCCTGTGGGGAATCCGGCTCCGCCCCGGCCCCTCAGCCCCGATTGTTTTACTGTCTGGACGATTTCTTCGGGCTTCATTCTGGTCAGGGCTTTGAGGAATGGCCTGAAGCCACCGATGGCCAGGTATTCCAGCAAACTGGTCGGGTCGACAAAAACATTGTCACCCAGGACTATTCTCTTTTGTTTCTGATAGAAGGGGATCTCATTTTCATACCAGGCCCGTTCTTTGGTGAGCGGGTCACGGTGGAGATATTTCTCCACCACCCGTCCCTCGACCAGGGTTTCTTTGACTATGGTCCGGATATCTGACGGGGTAAGCTTCTGATAAAAAATCCGGTCGGGATAGATGATGATGTTCGGTTCAGCTTCGCAGAAGCCATGGCAGCCGGTGATTCTGATGGCTACCTGATCTTTGAGTCCCTCTTCCCGGAGGGCTTTTTTCAGGGCCTCAATAACTTTAAGCG